>JAHWKS010000893.1 GCA_019347795.1 Planctomycetota bacterium
GCCACGATCGCCGTCACGCTCTCCACCTCATGGGCGCTCACGCGCCACCTGCCGGCGCCGGGCAACCTGGCAATCGTGGCGCGTCGCCAGATGCCGCCTGCGGAGCCGTGCCGCTACTTTTGGGTCACCGACGCGATCACGCTCGACGGCGTTATCCGCTCCGACAACCGCGGCGGCGAGACGCTGTTTCCGCTGTTCTTGTCCTGCGAGGATGAAGGCCGGCAGGTGAATCTCTCTTCGGACTTCCTCGCCCGCGCGGCGGAGTTGGCGGAACTGTCGCCCGACGAGTCGTCGGCGCTGCGAGTGTTTTATTACCTGTACGCACAGTTCTTCTCGACCTCGTATCGCGAGCGCTACGCCGAACAACTGCGGATCGACTTCCCGCGCGTCTTTCTGCCGCAGAGCCGGTCGTTGTTTGTCGCGATGAGCGACTTCGGCGCCGAATTGGTCGCGCTGCATCTTGGAGACGGGGGCCATCGGAAGTCCGACCTCCGATTTTGCGGAGAATCGCGCGACATTGCGGCCGGCTTTCCGAAATACGCCGATGAATCCGTTCGTATCAAGCGCGGTTCGTCCATCGGTCCCGTTTCCGCCGAGGCGTGGGAGTGGCGGGTCGGCGCGCATCAGGTCTGCCGCAAATGGCTGAAGGATCGCCAAGCGCGGATGCTGACGGAGGAAGAGATCCGTAGCTATGCGCGGATCGTGACGGCGGCGACGGAGACGGCGAGGCTCAGCCGCGCGATCGACGGGGCGATTGCAGAACAGGGCGGTTGGCCGGACGCCTTTCTTTCCTGACGAACCGGGCACATGCGCCAGGTGATCCGGAAAAAAATGCGCGGACCTATTGACGCAGAGTTCTCTGCGATATAGAGTGATCGCATGGAGCTCACACCCCTCGACGCCCGTGAGGCCCTCTCGGCCGCAGACGACGCCATTCGGTCGGTCAAGCGCGCTATCGACCGGCAGACGTCGCGAATCGTTTTGATGTGGGGCGCCGTCTATGTCCTCGCGCCGCTGTCGATGCACATCTGGCCGCTCTGGGGCGTTATTCCGCAGCAATTGCTGTTGCTCGGGGCGATTGCCTTCTCGATCTATGATGCGCACCAAAACTCGTTGATCTCCGGTCCGAGCAGTTGGCGGCTTGGCGGCTTGTGGTGGCTGACATTTGGTTTTGGGTGGATTTGGTTCCTGATTCTCGACCCGGCCAGCTTCCGGAACCCGGAAGCGCATGGCGTGGTGATTTCTCGCCAAATGTGGGCTTACGGCGTCAGTCTGGCGATGTTCGTGTACGTGGTGATGGGATTGTGGATCGGACGGCTTTACGTGGCGACCGGTTTGGCGGTCACGTTCTTTACGGTAGTTGGACTGCTTTGGCTCGGAGAGTGGTACTGGTTGTGGTGCGCCATTACTGGAGGCGGGACTTTGCTGGGGGCAGGATTTTGGCTGCGAAGACAGGCACGGGTATGAGCCGCGAACTCGATCCCGTCATCCATCAGACGACGCGCCTGCGGCTGATGGCGGTCATATGTCACCTCGAGGAAGGCGACTCGATCGACTTTACCGCGCTGAAGAAGGAACTGGCGTTGACGGACGGCAATCTCGGCGCCCAACTCACGAAACTGGAAGAGGCAAAATACTTGAAAATAAAGAAGGGGTTCGTAGGCCGACGGCCCAGAACACAAGTGCAAGCGACGCCGCGGGGAAGAGCGGCGTTCGCTGGTCATTGCGAGGCGTTGCGTCAAATCATCGATGAAAGTTCCTAACTTCCTAACAAGCGGGAGAATGGCGGAATGAACGTGAATAACACTTCGTATGCTGCGATTGCCGCACTCCTGGTAGGCGTCGCCTACAGTTCCGAGGCCAGGTGTTCGGCGCCGCTCGAAATCACGGTTGCTCAGGAAGGATTCGCTGCCACCTACTACGACCCGCCGGAGGGAGCCACACCTGTTGGCGTCGTCGTGCTGGGCGGCTCGGAAGGAGGGAGATCGGCCCGTCGCGCCAAGGCATTCGCTGCTGAGGGCTACGCCGTCCTGTCGCTCGCTTATTTCAAGGAGGCGGGAACGCCGGACTACCTGGACGAGATACCGTTGGAATACTTCGACAAACCGATCGAATGGTTCGCGGAACGGCCCGCCATGCAAGGCAAGAAGATCGTTCTGGTCGGCGGGTCGAAAGGAGCCGAATTGGCATTGCTCTTGGCATCGCGAAAGGCAGAGGTCGCAGGGGTCATTGCGATTTCACCGAGTTCCGTCGCCTTCCAAGGCATCCCTCGGGTCTTCTGGCCTCCGCGGTCAAGTTGGTCGTACAAGGGCAAGCCGCTTCCTTTTGTCCCCTACGATGTGAGTCAGGGAGTTGATCCGACAAATCTGCGTCCCCTTTACGAACTGTCCCTTTCCCATGCCGACGTAGTCGCGAAGGCGAGCATACCGGTCGAAAAGATCAAGGGGCCGATTCTATTGCTGAGCGGCGAAGACGACGGCATGTGGCCCGCCTCCGACATGGCGGAATCCATCGTTGCTCGACTCAAGGAGAACAAGTTCCCCCATGCGTTCGAGCATGTCCCGTATGAGGATGCCGGTCACACTTTGAATGAGTTCTTCATGCTCGGCGGCACGAGAGAAGGAAACCAAACGGCGCGAGTCGATGCCTGGCGGAGGATGCGAGTTTTCTTATTGCAGATAGGCAACGGCGTGTGACTGGCTGAAGAATCGCGCGGGGCGGACGCTGACGGAGGAAGCGATTAGCACGTCCGCGCGGATCGTGACGGCGGCGACGGAGACGGCG
>JAHWKS010000075.1 GCA_019347795.1 Planctomycetota bacterium
CCCAGCGGCTTTCGATTGAGGATGCCGTGCGCCGCACGGACGAAGCCGTCGCCGCCAAAGATCGGGAGATCGCCGAGCTGCAGCGGATGCTCGACCAGCAGTCGTCCACGCTGGGCGAGGTGGCCGTCGGGGCGCAGGCCATCGCCCACATGCTCGACCAGGACGAGATCGTCAGGCAGGAGCGCGAGAATCTCCAAAAAGTGCAAGAGGAGTGGCGGCAGAAACTGCGGCAGGCGGAGGTGGACATCTCTCTGGAGCGAGCCAAGCTGGCTCGCGAGCGGAGCAAGCTGGAAGAGCAGGTTCAGAACATCGAATCCGAACGCGCGCGGCTGGAAAGCGCCACCGGCGGCGCCGCCGGGGAAGCCGGCGCTAAAAAAGCCAACCGCCGCTGGCTGGCCCGCCTGGGACTCAAAGAAGACGAGCAGTAGCTGTAGGGTGGGACAAGCGGTAGCGCAATCCCACGCGCGCGTTCTTTACAGCAGCGGCCCCGCCGAAGTGTTCGCGTGGGACTGCGAATCGGCTTCTTCGGCCCGCCCTAACCGTCCCCAATATCTACGACCGCCTTGGAAGACATGAGGGTGATTGAAAGCGGCGTAGCCGCGGGCGCCGGCCCGCGCAAAATGTTAGACACGTTGTAATCGTGAGTCGCGAAGCACGATCCGCAGGCCGGCGCCCGCGGCTACCTGCTGACGCCGCTGTCGATCATGACGCTCGAACCGGTAAGCGACGTGAAACCTTCCAATCCTTTACCTCAGTGGAAGTTGCCGGCCGGGGTGACTCGCGGGCTTTGGGAGTACGTTCACTCGCGGCCCGTGGCGGCGGATTATGATGCGTACTTTGCGGAGAACCAGCTCTTTGAGTTCGATCAGCAGGTGATCGCCCGCCATTTCCGCACGCCGGGCGTGGTGGCCGATCTGGGGTGCGGCACCGCCCGGGCTTTGATTCCGCTTTGCCGGCGCGGGTTCCAAGGAATCGCGATCGATCTTTCGGAGAACATGCTGGCCGTGGTGCGGGAGAAGGCCGCCCGCGAGGATCTGCCGATCACCTGCGTGCAGGCGAACCTGGTGGAGCTGGGGCTGGCGGACGATTCAACCGATTACGCCCTCTGCCTCTTCAGCACGCTGGGGATGATCCACGGCCGGGCCAACCGCCGGCGGGTGCTGGAGCACGTGCGCCGTATCCTCAAGCCGGGCGGCGTGTTTGTGCTGCACGTGCACAACTACTGGTGGAACTTGTACGACCCCGGCGGGCCGCGATGGCTCGTGACCAACTACCTGCGGGCGAAGCTGGTGAGGGACGTCGAGCCGGGGGACAAGTTCTTTCACTACCGCGGCGTGCACAACATGTTCCTGCACGTCTTCACGCGCCGGGAGCTGATCCAAAGCCTTCGCCAGACCGGCTTCCAGGTGCGCGAGGTCATCCCCCTGCACGCCACGCGGAAGCGCGAGCTGCGGCTCCCCTGGCTCCTGAGCAGCCTGCGGGCGAACGGCTGGATCGTGGTGTGCGAGTGACACTCGCAACCCCCTAACGTCTTCGGGCCGCGTCAGTACGACGACAAGGCCTCGGCGGGCGTGGCGTGGATGTCCAAGACCTGGTTGAAGCGCGTCGCCGCGAAGACTTCGTCGATGGCCGGCTTCAGGTTGCACAGCTTGAGCTTGCCCCCCGTGGCGTGCACGCGCTTTTGAAAGTTGATCAGCCGGTTCAGCGCGGCGCTGGACATGTAGTCCACGCGCGCCAGGTTCAGCAGAAAGTGCTGTCGCTCCCCCGACTCCAACAACGACGACAACTCCTGAGACAACTGTTGCAAGACGGTCGCCTCCCACAGCCGGTCGTCGCGGAACTCGACCACAGTAACGCGGTCCGCGCCGGACTGCGCTTGATAAACCTCGATGTGCTTCAATTCGCTCATGCCAGGCGACCTCGATCTTCACGCCCCTTGGGAACGGTGAACCACGGGATTGCCTCTTCGTCCCTAAGATTAACGAGCGGCGTCCGCGACTGCAAACCCGGCGCCCGATTTCTTGGCCCTCGCGGGCGCGGGGCCTGCCTTGGGGGGTACAGTCCAGAGCGAGCCGAAGAGGGCCGTGCTTACGATCCTTCGCGAGGATCGAGATACTCCCACTCCCGCACGTCCGCTTGAAAATCGAAGTTCGAGAGGAGCGTGCCGCGGCAAACCGCGGCGTCGTCGGGCGCGGCGCGGGACGCGGCGAGCTGGCGGTCGAGAAGCTCCTCGATCAGCTCCCGCGGAATGAGCGACTTTTGACTGGGATAGATGTACTCGAACAAGATCAGGTGCGACAGCAGCACCGGCCAGTGGTCGCCGAAGCGGTCCACGAGCCGGCCCCAATCCAGCCGGTCGCCGCGGGCATGGATGAGGTGCGCCACGTCGGCCCCGTCGAAGCGGTGGCGGACCATGATGAAGCACTTCTGCCAGACCATCTCCTCCACCGGCGCGATCTGCACCGTCAGGTCGAGAACGTTGGCGTCCTCGCCGTGCGCAAACCAACTCTCGTCCACCGGACACAGGCCGTTGCCGGAGTTGTGGATGATGTCGATGAAGTCCTGGCCCGAATACACCTTGGAGATCCAGTTCGGCTCGGAAACCTCGCTGCGATACCCCGCCCCCTGGAGCGCATCGAGAATCCCGCGGACATCCTGGGGGAGCACGAAAAGGTCGATGTCTTTGGTGCGGCGCTGGATGCCCGTGTAGAATTCGAAGGCGTAGCCGCCGCAGATCAGAAAGCGGAAGCCGGCCTGCTGGAGGCAGTCCAGGGCGTCGCGGTAGAATCGTCCCAGCTCGCCCTTGGGATGTCCGTTGCGGGGGTTGTGCAGCTTCATGGGCGACCGTCGCGGCCTTTCTGCAAACTCACGCGCGCTCGCTTGCGAGAGTCGGTTAGAAGGCAGAACTCGTTACTCATGGAGTGTGAAAGCGGCAAAAGCCGTGCCACGTGGAATGGGGTTTGCACACCTTTGGCGGGATTCCGCCTGAAAAAGGAGTCGTTATGTCTGCACCCAACGGCCGGCTGCGGGTCGGCGCCGTCGGCGACATCCACTTCGGCCCCCGGTCGGAGAGCATTCACGGACTGCTGGCCCACGCTGATCAACACGCCGATGTGCTCCTCCTCTGCGGCGACGTGACCAACCGCGGACTGCCGGAGGAGGCCGAAGCGCTGGCTCGCGAGCTGCACAGCGTCAAGATTCCCGTGCTGGCGGTGCTGGGGAACCATGACTACGAGTCCGACCGGCAGAAGGAAGTGAGCGACGTTCTGGCCGACGCCGGCGTGAAGATGCTGGACGGCGACTCGGTGGAGATCGGCGGGGTCGGTTTCGCGGGGGTGAAGGGCTTCGGCGGCGGCTTCGGCAAATGGGCCCTGGCCGCGTTCGGCGAGCCGTCGATGAAGGCATTCGTCCGCGAGTCGATGGAAGAGATGCTGAAGCTGGAAGTGGCCCTGGCCCGCCTCAAGACGGAGCGGCGAATCGTGCTGCTCCACTACTCGCCGATCCAGGGCACCGTCGAGGGGGAGCCGCCCGACATCTACCCCTTCCTCGGCTCCAGCCACCTGGAAGAGCCGCTCAATCGCTACGAGGTGACCGCTGCCTTCCACGGCCACGCCCACCTCGGCCACCTGGAAGGGAAGACGCACGCGGGCATTCCCGTCTACAACGTCGCCGAGCACGTCCTCCGCCTCGCCAACCCCGACGCCCCGCCGCTGAAGATCGTCGAAGTGCCGCTCACGGATGAGGATGCGACCGTCGTCGGAAAGGAGAGGGAACGCTAATGAACGCTGATCCGCGCTAAGGAGTGAATGACGCGCCTCGCGATGTGCCGTCGGATTACCGGCGATCGTAGCCGCGAAGCGGCGGCAGCATGTAGCCGCGGGCGCCAGCCCGCGGATTGGGAGCGGAAATAGAATGCTCCTAGCCCTAGCCGCGAAGCGGCGGCAGCAGGGCCTTGCGATCTCGTGTTGCCCGGTGCGGTGACTCACGCCGGGTGGTGGATTGCGCGGCGCCTGATTGCTCGTGACGTCGAGCCTTGCTGTCGCCGCTTCGCGGCTTTGCGAATCGATGCCGCTCGATACCGCGGGCTGGCGCCCGCGGCTACATGCTGTCGCGGCTTCGCCGCTGGGGACTCGCCCCGAAGCGGATTCCTGGAACCCGCTTCGCGTTCCGTGAGAGCGCGTCATCGCGATTAGCCGTGATGCTCATCTTCGAAGAGATGGCGTCGGTCGAATTGAATGCCGTGCCGCCGGAGAAACTCCATGTACTCCTCCTCAAACGTTCGCGTCCGGTGATGCTCTGACTGGTTGGCGATATATCGCCGGACCGATTCGATCTGAGAGTAGCTGACGGTGAATGCAGCATAACCTTTTTGCCATTGGAAACGCTCGCTGAGAATGGTTAGCCCGTTCACCCGTTTCGACGCGTTCGCCTTGATTTCGCGAATCGAGTCCGAAACGGCCGACGTCGGGGCGAGGTTGGCCAGCAGATGCACGTGATCCTCAACCCCGCCGATCTGAATGAGATGCCCGCCCCGCCCACGCACCGTGCCGCCGATATATTCATACATCCGCTCCCGAAATTCCTCGCGAATGGAACCGCTTCGCGGCTTTGCAAACCTATGCCGTCAATTCCGCGGGCTGGCGCCCGCGGCTACATGCTGTCGCGGCTTCGCCGCTGCGGGCTCGCTGCGAAAGTGATCCGAAACTCACAGTTCGGCGAAGATACACGTGGCCGTGCGGAACGTGTTATGCTTTTCTCTTCTCACCGCTTTGCCGCGTTCCTATGATTGTGATGGCAAGAAGGCATCATGCGTTCCGCACTAGAGCAGCAATCAAGTATCGCCGAGGTTCTTCGCAATCGTCAGTTGGCGCTGTTGCTTGACTACGACGGCACGCTCACGCCCATCGTCCGCCGGCCGGAAGATGCGATTCTCCCCGAGTCGGTGCGGGAGCTGCTTCGCCGGTTGGCGGGGCGTTGCACGGTGGCGGTCGTGAGCGGGCGGGACCGCAGGGATGTGGAAAAAATGGTGCAAATCGACTTGCTCACGTACGCTGGCAGCCACGGCTTCGACATTCACGGGCCGGAGGTGCAGATGGAGCACGAAGAGGCCCGCCGGGTGCTGCCGGATCTGGATCGGGCGGAGGCGGAGTTGCGGGACTCGCTGACTGCCACCGCCGGCGCTCGCGTGGAGCGGAAACGCTTCGCCATCGCCATCCACTATCGGGAAGTCGAAGCCGAGGAGGGCGTTCGCCGGGTGGCCGCGATCGTCGAGGAGGTCCGCGGCCGGCATGGCGCGCTGCGGAAGCTGGGCGGCAAGAAGATCTTCGAGCTGCAGCCCGACGTGCCGTGGAATAAAGGATACGCGGTGATGTTCCTGCTGGAATCGCTCGGCCTGAACCATCCCGGGGTGGCGGCGATCTACATCGGCGACGATGAGACCGACGAGAACGCCTTCCGGGCCTTGGAGTCGCGGGAGGCGAGCTTCGGCATCCGCGTCGCCTCGCCGGAGGAGGCCAGCGCCGCCGCGTACTACCTTCGCGACTGCGGCGAAGTCGAGACGTTTTTGCGCCGGCTGCTCACGTCGCTCGATCCGCCAGAACGCTGAAGCCGGACAACGCAAGATTTCGCCGCCACGTCCGAATTGCTGATAGCTCGTTGATTTTCATTCCCATCGCGCCGCCGGGCGCCAGGAGGCAACTGCGTTGAATGCTGAACAAGGTTCTGCCGGTAACGTCATCGCCGCAATTTGCAGCTTTCTCTATCCGGGGCTGGGCCAGTTGGTTCAGGGAAGGCCGATTGCGGCGCTGATCCACTTTTTGCTCGCCACCGTGCTGTGGTTCATCCTGCTGGGATGGATCATGCACATCATCTCGACGCTCGACGCCGCCTGGTATTCGCGCCGCGGAAAGTACTAACGCCTACCGCGCATCGGGATCGAGCGTCTCGATCTCCTGCGGCTTGAGAGGATGGTCGCACTTGGGGCAGCGGCGATCGAGCGGCGATACCACCGCCCGGCAGTGCGGGCAGTGCATTACGTCCCGGTGCGGACGGCCGGCGCCGCGCGTGGTCAGGCTCATGGCGACCAGCAAGACCGCGAATGCGATTCCCACGATTGCCAGACCCAACAGCAGGAGCATCCAGGAAATGCTCATTGCTCGCCTTTCTGCAGCACGGCCCCCAGCCGTTCGGTCGTCTCCGGGGCGTCCAGACTTGCCTTGCCGAATCCCGGCAGAGCCCCGGCTTCCACGGCAGACTGCTGATGATCCGGGAAGTTGGTGATCAGCATCACGGGCGTTGCGGCCAAAGCGGCGTCGGATTTCATCTCTCGAATGATGTCGATGCCGTCGCTGTGATCGCGATCGAGCTTACGGTTGACCAGCACCAAGTCGAACGGTCCCTCCCGCAGCGCCGCCAGGGCCTCCCAGCGAGTATGGGAAGCGACCACCTTGGCGTCAAACCGCCCTTCGATCAATCGCCGCAAAGCACCATGATCGGCGGCACAATTCCCCACGTCAAGTACTCGCTTAGTCATTTAACTCCTCATGCTCATTGGACGAACTACATCCCTCGAATATGAAGCATACCCCCCCGATAGTAGTGACAACGGTAGTTTTTTTCCTATCGCGATTTGCGGTTATCCACATGCAGCCACCCGCCGTCTGTGGTCGATTCCACCACTACTTAACGGCTCGTCACGCTCGCGTTGGGGCGCTTCCGCGGAAGTGCGAGCGGTGATGAGCCGTTTTTTCATGCTGACTCCTCCCCCAGCATCTCCCGCAGGCGGCGAAGCGCCCGCAGGTAACGCATGCTGGCCGCGGGCTGCGTCAGCCCGAGGGCCGCGGCCACTTCCTGGTTGCTCAACTGCTCGAAGTGCCGCATGATGACGACCTCGCGGTCGTTTTCCTCCAGCTCCTCCAAGGCGGCCTGAAAGCGTCGGGCCAACTCCCGCATCGTCGCCTCCGCGGCGGGGGTCCGCTCCATGTCGCGGATTTGGGCGGCCAGGTCCATTGTCGAGCGGTCATCGGCCTGAGGGACCGCCAGCCGCTGCTCCCGATCGACGCTCCGCTTGCCCGACACACGGTGCCGGCGATGGGAGTCGATGATGCGATCGCGGGCGATGCTCCGCAGCCAGAGGTGGAACGGCATGGCGGGATTCTGCAGGTAGGCTTCGAGCCGGCGGTTGGCGTCCAGCAGGGTGTCTTGCACCACGTCGCTCACGTCCACGCGCCGCTGAATCTTCGGGTCCAGCCGCATCTGCACCAGCCGCCGCAGCGCATCCCGATGCCGCTCCAGCAGCCGATTGACCGCCTCGCGATCCCCGCCGCGGGCGGCCTGGAGCAGTTCATGCGTCTGTTCGGTTTCGGGCCACATGAGCGAATGCGGAATGCGGAATGACGCCTATCCGTGTTCGGCGGCAAGCTCCTCCTTCGTTCTTAATCTTCGCAGGCGGAGCCGCGTGTTCAACATCTCGACGATCACGCTGAAGGTCATCGCGAAGTAAATGTAGCCCTTGGGCACATGGATTCCCGTCCCCTCGGCCGTGAGCATCACGCCGATCAGCACCAGGAAGCTCAGGGCGAGCATCTTCAGCGTCGGGTGCCGGTGGACGAAATGGCTCACCTTCTCGGCGAAGATGATCATCACGGCGATGGCCAGGATCACCGCCACCACCATCACCGCCAGTTGATCGGTCATGCCCACGGCCGTGATGACCGAGTCGAGCGAGAAGATGATGTCCATCAGCGCGATCTGCACCAGCACGCCGGTGAAGCTGACCGCCTTGGCGCCGTGCGTGTCGTGCTCGACTCCCTCCACTTCCCGGTGAATCTCGAGCGTGGCTTTCCAGACGAGGAACAGCCCTCCGCAGAGCAGGATCAGGTCGCGGATGGAAATCTCGTTCACTTCCTCGTGCCCGGCCAGCCAGCTCGTGAACACGCCCGCTCCCTCCAGCTCGAAGAGCGGATCATCGAGCTGCATCACCGCACTGATGGAGAACAACAGGGCGATCCGCATTATTAAAGCCAGCCCCAGCCCCAGTCGCCGGGCATTGGGCTGCTGGTCCTCGGGGAGCCGGCCGGTGAGGATCGAGATGAAGACGATGTTGTCGATCCCCAGCACGATCTCCATCACGGAGAGAAAGAAGAGCGCCACGAGGGCGTCCAGCGGGTTCTGCAGGATGTTCTGGAACGATTCGAGAATGGCGCCCATCGTCGGCGTCTCACGGGGTGGTTATGGTAGGGACACGAACAGAAAACGCCCCATCATAGTGAATCCGCCATGTGGAGGGAACTTGCCGAGCTGTGGCCGCACGTGCTGTTCGTCATGCAAACCGCATTGGCGATCGCGGCTACCTGCCACGCCGCCACGCGGAAGCGGGAGGTGCGGGCGGCGATCGGCTGGATCGGCGTGATCTGGCTCTCGCCGTTTGTGGGGGTGGCGCTCTATCTGATGTTCGGCGTCAATCGCATTCAGCGACGCGCCCAGGAAACCCGTGGCCGGACCCCCCGCATCGCGCCGCCGGACCATGAAAGCGTCTGCCGGATCGAGCAGTTGGCGGTAGTCGCCGGGGACGAGCACGAACGGATTCAGCCGCTGGTCCGCTATGTGGACCGCGTGACCGACGTCCCGCTCCTGGCCGGCAACCGCATTGAGGCGCTCTGCGGCGGCGAGGCCGCATACGGCGCCATGATCCGCGCGATCGATGAGGCCGAGCATTCGGTGACGTTGAGCACCTTCATCTTCGAACGCGACCAGGGCGGTCAGATGTTTTTGGAGGCGCTGCAGCGAGCCGTCGCGCGGAAGATCGAGGTCCGCGTGCTCGTGGACGCCGTCGGCTCGCGATGGTTCTCCTGGCCTTCCATCTACCGCCGACTCAAGCGGGCTGGCGTGCGGACCCGGCGGTTTCTTCCCTCGCGACTCCCGTGGCGGCTTCCCTACGCCAATCTCCGCAATCATCGCAAGGTCCTCGTGTGCGACGGCCGGATCGGCTTCACCGGCGGGATGAACATTCGCCAGGAGCACCTTTTGGAGTCGGGAGCGAAGCATCCGGTGCAGGACGTTCACTTCCGGCTGACGGGACCTGTGGTCGCGCACCTGCAGAAGGCGTTTGTGGAGGATTGGGAGTTCACCACGGGCGAACACCTGTCGGGCGAAGCGTGGTTTCCCGCGTTGGCGCCGGAAGGGGAGGCGCTGGCCCGCGGCATCGCCGACGGGCCCGATGAGAATTTTGAACGGGCTCGGCTGATCTTCGAGGGAGGACTTGCCTGCGCTCAGCGGTCGGTCCACATCGCTACGCCTTACTTCCTGCCGGACCAGGCGCTGATCTCCAGCCTTTCAACCGCGGCGCTGCGGGGCGTGGAAGTGAAGATCGTACTTCCGCTCCACAACAACCATAAAGTCGTCCATTGGGCGTCGCTGGGGCAGATGTGGCAGGTTCTCCAGTGGGGCTGCAAGGTGTACTTCTCGCCGCCCCCCTTCGACCATACCAAACTAATGGTGGTGGACGGCCTGTGGAGCGTCTTCGGCTCGACCAACTGGGACCCCCGCAGTCTCCGTTTGAACTTCGAGTTCAATGTCGAGTGTTACGACCGTCGGCTCGCGACCGAGTTGACCGAGCTGATCGAAACGAAAATCGCCGCCGCCACGCCCGTCCGGCGAGCCGACCTCGATGCACGCTCCTACGCCCAAGTGCTTCGCGACGGCGTTGCACGGCTTGCGTCGCCCTACCTCTGAACGTTTCCATCTTCCATTGTCTACGGCAGCACTTCCTGGAGGAGCGATTGCCAGCTTTCCCGTTCACGCTGGGGGCTGATGAGCGGAATCAGCCGGGCGCACCTTTGCGCCAGGTCTTGATAGAACTCGGAATCGCATTCGCACCGGCGGAGCAAGTCGGCCAGCCGTAGGGTGTCGCCGACCGGGAAGAAGCCGGGGTAATCCTCGCCCAACAGGCCGATCGAGCCGGAAATCCGCGAGGCAACGACCGGCGTGGAGGCCGCCGCCGCTTCGGAGATGACGTTGGCGCCTCCTTCCATCCGCGACGTGAGCGCGATCAGGCGGCTGCGGGCCAGGCGCCGCAGCGCTCGCCCACGCGGGAGTTCGCCCAGCCATAGATAGCGCGGGTTCCGCTCCATTTCCGCCCGCGCCCGAACTTCCATTTCCCGGCTGAGGGCCGCCCCCAGGTGAACGACGCGAATGCGGGACTCTCGCGGCAATCTCCGCGCCGCCAAAGCGGTGCGGAAGGGATCCTTGACCGGACGCAGGTGCCCGATGACGCAAACCTCGAAGACCTGCTTGAGCGGCGGAGGCGGATTGCGGGGCGGCGCCGCCGATTGGTAAATCACGCGCGCCTTCGCCCGAAATCGCGGCGGCAATTCGTTCAATCCATGCGGCTGAAGCAGGACCAGCCGCATCGCCAGCTCCAGCGATTTCCGCGCCGCGGCGCTGCGGTGGATGTCGCCGTAGAGGTCGGTGCCGGTCAGCGCCAGGACTATCGGCCTCTCAGGAAAGCTCTGATGGAACCGCGCCACCGCGGGAGCGCTCTTGCGGGCGTGCAGGGCGAGCAGCAGGTCGGCGTTCTGATCGCCGAACGCTTCGCCGATCTCGACGTGTGCGCCGAGCGACCGCAGGATTCGCGACCAGCGCTGGGCGGTGATGCGATTCCCCTTGCTGGAGCCCTTCGGCGCGGGGGTGACGATCAGCACTCGCATGCCAAGCTCAGTCGCCTAGGGCGCAGGTGCGAAAGCCGGCCCAGACGTCGCGCCGGTCCGGAGTGTAGAAGTTCCGCCAGGTGTTGCGGATCAGCCTCGAGCGCGTTGCCCAGCAGCCTCCGCGGAGCACTTTCCGCGTTCCGAACCACGGCCGCGAGTATTCCCGGTAGGGATCGGGCGTAAACGCCGGATACGGAAGAAAATTGCTGGCCGTCCACTCCCAGACGTTGCCGATCATCTGCCGGCAGCCGAAAACGCTGTCCCCCCCGGGCAACTGGTGAACATCGACTGCGCCCAACCTGCATCCGTCGAGATTGGCCGCGTCCGGCGCGGGAGGATCATCCCCCCACGGGAATCTTTGTTTCCGCTTGATCGCGACGCCGTCCGGCGGATTGGAGACGGCCGAGGCGGCCAATTCCCATTCCGCCTCGGTGGGCAATCTTCGCCTCGCCCACCGGCGCCACGCTTCGGCCTCGAACCAGTTGACGTGGATCATCGGCCGACGCGGCTCGAGCGGCCGCCAGCGATCGAAGTCCCGCCGCTCCCATTCCCCGGCCCCTTTCCGCCGCCAGTATGTCGGCTGCATCGTGGCGGTCGACTCCCGCCACTTCCAGCCCGCCTCGCTCCAGAACTCGCGCCGGCCGTACCCCCCCTCCTC
>JAHWKS010000894.1 GCA_019347795.1 Planctomycetota bacterium
CAACCGGCCGCCGTCGCTCAACGCCGAGCAGCGGCGGGAGTCGATCATCGCCTTCAACACGCAGCAGGCTCAGGCGGCGGCCGAGACGAACAAGAAGGAAGGCGCCGACTTCCTCGCCAAGTTCACGAAAGAGCCGGGCGTCAAGACGCTCCCCAGCGGCGTGGCCTACAAGGTGCTCAAGAGCGGCGATGGAAAATCGCCCGAGGCCGCCGACCAGGTTACCGTCCACTATCGCGGCGTGCTCGTGGACGGGAAGCCGTTTGACAGCTCCTATGACCGCGGCGAGCCGACCACGTTCGCCGTGAACGAGGTCATCGACGGCTGGACGCAGGCCCTGCAGCAAATGAAGGTCGGCGACAAGTGGAAGGTCGTGATCCCGCCCGAGCTGGCTTACGGCGAGACCGGCTTCGGCCCGGCCATCGGCCCGCATGCAACGCTGGTGTTCGAGATCGAGCTGCTCAAAGTCGAATCAGGCGGCGACGCGAACAAGTAAGGGTCGCTCGAGAAATAATTGTCGTTCGAGCCTACCCCGCCCCACCCGGCCGCTACCGCGTCCGACCTCCCCCACACAGGGGAGGTTAAGGACATTAGTTTCTCGAATTGTCCTAAGTTCTCGCCTCAGCCGGAGCGTCTCATGCGCGTGGGCGTGTTTGCCGACTCGCACGACCATCTGGACAACCTCCGCCGGGCGGTCGAGCGGTTCAACCAGCTCGAGTGCGAGCTGGTGCTCTTCGCTGGGGACCTGGTCTCCACCTTCGCCGTTCCTCCGCTGCGAAAGCTGCGCTGCCCGCTGATCGCCTGCTTCGGCGACAACGAAGGGAACAAGCCCGGCCTGCTGGCCGGGTTCAGCATCATCGGCACGCTCGAGGAGCCGCCGGTGCGGCACGTCGCCCGCGATGGCACGCGATTCCTGTTGGTGCACATGGAGCGGCAGATTCGCGGCGTGGAGGACGACTTCGACGTCCTCATCTACGGCCACACCCACAAGCCAGTGGTGAAGCGCGACGAGGCCGGCCGCCTCTACCTCAACCCCGGCGAAACCAGCGGCTGGACCTTCGGCAATCCGACCATCGCGCTCCTGGAGACGAACGGATTGCAGGTGGAGATTCTCCCGCTGAATGACGTGCGTGGCAGTTGAATCCGCCAGCGACTCTTCGCCGCCTGGGAGCAAGCGAGCGACGAAGCCTGGAGATGATCGACCAGTGGGAAAGGGAAGAGCAGTGACCGTGGGACCGACTCATCGGTCGCGAAACGTAGATGGCGACGTTCGCTTTCTCAATTGCCCTCAGCCGTACCGCTGGGAGGCCGTCGAGAGGGACGGGAAGTGAGGCGCGTGCGATCCCGTGAGTTGTTAGCGCCGGACGATTTCCGCAACGTTGTCAATCAGCAATTTCTCAAACGCCTGCTGCTGTTCGCTGCTTTGAAACACTCGCTTCGGAACCACGCTGAACTGTCGCGAGCCGTAGTACAGGATGTACGAATGCTTGTCGATCAGCGCACGGGAATACAGACTCCACTGCAACTGAGAGTCGATGTGCGCTGTCTGAAACCGAATTCCCTCCGGCGAAAAGGTTAGCGTGTACTCGTCGCGGAACTTCGGCTCGCGCCGGAACGCCACGGGCGGAATGATGACGAAGGCGACAAACAGCATGAAACCAAATGCGGCAGCGAGGAGTACGCATGCAATCCCCAACCACCGCGAACCGGAAGAGAATGAGAGGTACGTCCCAAAAACGGCGACGCCGGCGGCAACGGCGAGATCCGGACGCAGACGAAGCCGCGTCGCGTAATCTGCTCGCACGGCGCGAACGTAGTCGATTTCGTCGTAGCGGAACGTGAGCGTGACCGTGGAATCCATTCGTTGCGTCGCGGCCTATCAAGGAATCAGCGCCAGCGCGATCCCGCCGAGGACCAGCAGCCCGAGCATGAGCGCAACCATCACCAAACGTCGGCGGGAGGGATCGGAGCGGCCGGGGTGGAGGCCGCCTTCGTTGTCCCGGGCGGTTTCGTAGTCGATGTATTCGGATTCGATGTCGCTCATGGAAACCGCACTCGCGTCATGGGGCGCCGTCTGCGATCACGCCGCCTCCACCTTGACCGGCTTTACGCCCAGCAGTCGGGCAATGACAAACGCCAGGATGGCGGCGGCGAAGCTCAACAGGGCGCCCATCTTCACCGAGTCTTGGACCGGGCCCGGCTGCTGGAAGGCGGCGGTCGAGACGAACAGGGCCACCGTGAAGCCGATGCCCGCGATCATTCCCAGCGTGAAGATGTGGCGGTAGCTCATGCCGGCGGGAATCTCAAAGCCGAACACCTTCTCGGCGATCCACGTCAAGAGCGTAATGCCGAGCGGCTTGCCGACCAACAGGCCGAGGAGCACGAGCCACGTTCCCGCGCCGATGCTGCTGAGCACCACGCCGGCGTTGACCAGGCCGAACAGGCCGAGGATCAGCTCGACGGGATTCTTCCACCAGTGCTCGAACTCGTTCAGCGTGTCGTGCCGGCCCCATTCGCTATGGGCGAAGATGCCCAGGTCGGTGTGCGCGTGCGGCATGACCGGGATGATCGGCACCAGGCCCAAGGCCGGGTGGATGCCCGCCATGTAGAACGACCACCACGAGAGGACGCCGGGAATCAGCAGGTACCACCAGAAGCTTTGCAGGCGGAACAACTTGTGGAACACGACGCCCAGCAGCATGGCGCCGGCCGTGGCCAACAGCCAGAGCAGGTTCAGCTCGCCGCTGGGATAAAACACGGCCAGGATCA
>JAHWKS010000895.1 GCA_019347795.1 Planctomycetota bacterium
CCGCCAGAATACAGGACTTCCGTGTAATTGACACCTAAACGGCGCAACTTCAAAAAGCGTCAGCGAGGGAGAAGCGAACATGGCCCGACAATTTCCCCTCGCTTACGCGTCGGGTTTCCCGAATACCAGTCTACCAGGGAAAGTAGCTGCGGCGGCGGCCGCCGAAGTGGATCTCGGCGCCGAAGGTTGCGGAGACGTTGTCCATCGTGTCGAGTTCGCCATCGTCGAAGGCGACGTTGTGGGTGATATCCACCCGCATCGCGAGCCAGGGGCGATAGAGATACTTCATCCCCACGCCCAGCGGAATCTGGAACAGCGTTTCGCGATATCTCCGGCCGTCTTCGTCGGTGAAGCGGAAGCCAGCCGCCCCCGCCCCCGCCGACAGGCACGGACGCCACTGCGAGTCGCCCCACGGGTAAAGCATCACGTTGCCGTCGCCGAACCAGACGTCGGCCGAGCCGAGCTGCGGAGGAACGTCGCCCGTTTCCACGGCGGGGTTGGCGAAGGCGAAGCGGCCCTCCCAGCCCCAGTAGGGACTCATGTCCTCGCCGAAGCGATAGCCGCCGATCAGATCCTCGCCTAATCCAAGCTGATCGTTCACCAGATCGTCTCCAAACACGACGCCCACCATCCAACCTGCGTGGAAAGGCCGATTGCACCAGCTCGTTCCCACCAGCGGGGAGCCGTAGGGGGGCGGCGGATTCAGGGCCTTCAGCAACCAGGAGGTCCGGGAAAACTCCGCTGCGGTGTCGCCGAGGGGATCCCATCCCGTGGAGGGAGCGATCACCATTTCCTCCGGCCAGGCCGGCTCATTGCCGGCTGCGAGAAAATCGACGGCCGGGGGGAGCGCGGCGACCGGCGCAGCATCCTCCGCCGGCGCGGCGGAGGCGATCAACGCCGCCGGCGCCCAGAGCATCGCCCACAGTCGCCCCGAATTCCGCATGAGGACCCGGACAAGAGAAGGTTGGGGGGCGAGGATTATGGAGATTCGCCATCAACATGTCAACGTCAGCGCTGACGCGAGCAACTGGTCCAAGTCCCTTTTCCTTCGGTGCACCGGCTCCCAATGAGGCTCTCACCCTGGCATTGCCTTCTGTTCAATTCTTCTTCGTAGGGGCGGGCCGCGCTATCGCGGCGTGGTTTTGAAGAGCTTGCGGCCCAGGTTCGGGATGTAGCTGGTCCAGCGGCTTTCCTCGTCGGGGTCTTCCTGCATGATCTGGTGGAAGCTGCGGACCTTGGCGTCCAGCGTGTCCAGGTGGTGGAGCACGACCGCCTCCAGCGTCATCGGCAGTTTCGGGCTGCCGAACTCGTAGCAGCCGTGGTGGCTGACGATCATGTGCTTGAGCCGCGCCGCCAGCTCCGCCGGGAACGGCTCGCCGGAGAGCTTCTCCGTCTCCTCAATCTTGCTGTCGAGGATGCTCACGCCCATCACCAGGTGCCCCACCAGTTGCCCTTCATCGCTGTACCCGAGCTGCCGGTCGTAGGTCAGCTCGTCGATCTTGCCCATGTCGTGCAGGAACGCCCCGAAGAGGAGCAGGTCCGGATCCACCTCGGGATACCGGGGCGCGACCGCCTGCGTCAGCTCCATCAAATCGACCACGTGCTCCAGGAGTCCGCCGCGATAGGCGTGGTGGTTCTTCACCCCCGCCGGCGCCGCGACGAACTTGCTCATGAACTTCTCGTCGATGAGAAAGCTCTCGGCCAGGTTCCGCAACGGGAAGTTCCGCACCCCCCGCAGCATCTCGGCCAGCCGCCGGGCGAGCTGGTCGATGTCGGCCGTGCCCAGCGGGAAGAAGTCGGACTCGTCCACGGTGCGGGCATCCACCCGGTCCACCTGGCTGGCGATGATCTGTACCGCCCCGTTGTAAATCTGCGCGGCGCCCTCGACGCGGGCGTAATCGCCGCTTTGGAACCGGCTGGCGTTCTTCTCGGTTACGTTCCAGACCATCGCCGAGACGGCCCCGGTGCGGTCCGCCAGCCGCAAGTGCATGTAAAGATTGCCGCTGCGGTTCGTGCGAAGCTGCTTCTCGGCGACCAGGAAGACCTGGTCCACCTGGTCTCCTTCCCGCAGCTCGTTCACTAAATGTCTCGCCATGAAACTCCTATCGTTTTCCATCCGTGCCGGCCCGTAGCCAAGGGCGAAATTCTAGCGCGTCGGCGGAAGTCCTACAAGGCGCCGATTGTAGTAGGCACACGGAGTGCCTACTACTATGTCACACCCGCGGCCCCGGGCGCCACTTCAATATAGATGATGCGTTCGGCGCCGTGCTACACTGGCCTTGTCGGCCCAGCACTCCATGATTCGACGCCACGTGGACCTCGAATTCGACGCGATCGTCCGCCAGACGCAGCTCAAAATCCGCGCCTACATCGCGGGGATGGGGGTCTTCCCGCACGACGTGGACGACGTCTCGCAGGACGTGTACATGGAGTTCTATAAGAACATGGAGAAGATTCCCCCCGATGTCCCCGTCGAGGCCTGGCTGAAGGGGATCGCCCGCAACTTGTGCCGCAACCATTTCCGCCGCTCAGCCCGGCGGGACCGGCTGCACGATCAGGCGGTGGCCGAGATCCTCGCCCGCACCAGCTCGGGCGCCGAGCGATTGCTCGACAGCACCGACGTGGGAATCGCCCTGGAGGGCTGCTTCCACAAGCTGCCCGAGGAGAGCCGGCGGATGCTGGCGATGCGGTACGCCGAAGACATGTCTTCCGGCGCCATCGCCGACGCCTTGGGATCGACGGCCGAAGCGGTGCGCAGCGCCCTG
>JAHWKS010000076.1 GCA_019347795.1 Planctomycetota bacterium
TTCTTGGCTTTCGTGTTTCGGCGTGTGACGGCAAGACGGCGGGGAGCGTTGTATGGATCCGGACATCTGGCCGCTGGTGATTCTTGGCATCGGGGTGGCGACGGTGCTGGGGTTGATCATGGTGATGAAGGTGAATGCCTTCATCGCGCTGATCAGCGCGGCGATGCTCGTGAGCCTGCTGGCGCCCGGCGCCCTGGGGGAAAAGATCAGCCGCGTCGCCGCCGCGTTCGGGGCGACAGCCGGGGGGATCGGCATCGTAATCGCTCTGGCGGCGGTCATCGGCAAGTGCATGCTCGACAGCGGGGCCGCCGACCGCATCGTCCGCGCCTTCCTGCGGCTGTTGGGGGAGAAGCAAGCGCCGGTGGCGCTGATGGGGAGCGGCTTCGTGCTGGCGATTCCCGTCTTCTTCGACACGGTCTTCTACCTGCTGGTGCCGCTGGCCCGCTCGCTCCACCGCAAGACCGGCAAGGAATACCTCAAGTACATCCTGGCGATCGGCGCCGGCGGGGCGATCACGCACACGCTCGTGCCTCCCACGCCCGGACCGCTGTTGATGGCGGAAACGCTCGGCATCGACGTGGGATGGATGATCATGTTCGGCCTCGTGGCGGCCCTGCCGGCAGCGGTGGGGGGCGTCGTCTTCGCCACGTTGGCGGACCGGCTCATGCCCACGCCGATGCGCTCCATCGGCAACATGCCGGACCCGAAGCCGCTGGAGGATTCGGAGCTGCCGCCGCTGGTCTGGGCGCTGGCGCCGGTGTTGCTGCCGGTGATCTTGATCTCGTCCAGCACGATCCTGAACTTGCGGGCCGACGCCGAGCACGCCGCGCTGGTGCGAGCCGACCAGCTCCGCGACTTCGACGCGTGGCGCGCCACCTTGGTGGATGAGGGGGAGTCTCCGACCCCGGGAACGGCCCTTCTTCAGCACAACGCGATCTCTCCCGCCGTGCGGGACCTCGTCGGCGCCGATCGGCAGTTGACGGTCGAGGAGCGGGAGCAAGTGATCGCCGAGGTGAATCGCGCCCTGGCGGACAAGAACCTCTTTGCCGAGGAATCGCTCACCGGCGTTCAGCTCAGCGAGTTGGCGGCGTCGCTGCTGGCCGCCCGCGGGCCGCGGATGCGGCAGGCGGTGGCGGAGCGGATGAACCGGGCCGTGCTGGAGTCGGCGTATCCGGGGCTGATCGAGCCGCACGTCTGGGACACGCCGCTGCGGCAGGCGGCCGACGTGAGCAACATCTTCGGCGACGCCAACTTCGCCCTGCTGCTCTCGACGGTCATCGCGATCGTGATGCTCGCCATTCAGCGGGGGATGACGCGGACGCAATTGGCCGAGGTCGCCGAAGTCTCGCTGATGAGCGGGGGCGTGATTATTCTCATCACCGCAGCCGGCGGCGCCTTCGGGGCGATGCTGCAGGCGGCGCAGGTCGGCCCCGCCATCGAAAACATGTTCAGCCAATCGATTGAGGAGACGGCCGGCGCCTCCACGGCCGGCCTCTCGTTCCTGGTGCTCGGCTTCGGCATCGCCGCGGTGCTCAAGGTGGCCCAAGGCTCCAGCACGGTGGCGATGATCGTCGGCTCGGCGATGATCGCCGCCATCGTGCAGGACATGCAACTGGCGTATCACCCGGTCTATCTGGCGACGTCGATCGGGGCCGGCTCGCTGGTGGGGTCGTGGATGAACGACAGCGGCTTCTGGATCTTCGCCAAGATGGGCGGCTTGACCGAGGCCGAGGCCCTCAAGTCGTGGACGGTCATGCTGGTGTTCCTGGGATTGATCAGCTTCGCGATGTCGCTGCTCATGGCCGCGGTGTTGCCGCTGGCCCCAACGGCCTGACCTTATAACCGGCGCGACCGATTCGTCGCTGAAGCCGGACGCCGCGCGTCGTCGATAACCCTCGATGGCCTGCACTCTGCGCGGACAATGATGACCAAGAAGCGGTGGAGAATCGTAGCGACGGCGGCATGCGTCGCGGCGGCGGGTTTGGCGGGAGCATGGCCGTTCCGCCGCTCCCAGCCGCCCAGCGATCTGGCGCCGACTCCGCGCGCCGCCAGCCAGGTCGTGTGGCGCGAGGAGTCCGAGAGGGCCGCGACTTCACTGGCTTCCGCCGCTGCGGAGCAACCGGCGGATCAAGGAAACGAGGATGCGCCGGTTCGGCCGCCCGCTTCGCTCAACGAGCAGCGTAACGCCGACAACACGCAGATCGCTTCGGCGCCGCCTCCCTCGTTGGCGACATCCTATCAGTCCGCAGCGGTCTCGCCCAAAACGGTCGAGTCGCACGCGGCGCCGCCTGCCGAGAACGCGAGCCAAAGTCCTCAAGCGTCATCGTTACGGTGGCGGCGTCATAAGATCAAGGACGGCGACACGCTCGCGAAACTGGCGCAAATCTATCTGGACGATCCCGCCCGCGAGATGGAGATCTTCCAGTCCAACCGCCACGTGCTGCAGCATCCCGAGATCCTGCCGATCGGCAAGTGGCTTCGGATCCCGCCGCTCGTCCGAGTGACGCCGCCACCCGTCACTCATTGTCGAGCGACCACCAGGCGTCCAGCTTCTCCGTAAGGCGGCGGACGATGTCCGGATTCGCGGAGGCGAGGTTTCGCTTCTCGAACGGATCATCTTTCAGGTTGTAGAGCTCAGGGTTCTCTCCATCCTTGGGCAGGATCAGCTTCCACCAGGAGTCGATGCACCAGCGGTAGAGGAGGCTCGCGTGGGGGTCGTTGATGTCGGTCACGTCGTGCTCGAAGATTTCGCCGAAGATCGTCTCGCGCTCTTGAGCGGCGCCGGAGAGGAGATCCACCCCGGGGAGCGACTCGGGCGCCGCGACGCCGCAGGCGTGGAGGATCGTCGGCGCCAGGTCGATGCTGCTGGCGAGCGTCGTCTCGTCGCGCATCGGTTTGATCTTCCCCGGCCAGCGGAGCATGATCGGCGTGCGGATGCCGCCCTCGTTGGGCGACCGCTTGCTCCGCGGGGCGTAGCCGCGGGCGTTCTCCTGCTGAATCCAGCCGTTGTCGGTGACATACGCCACGAGCGTCTCGTCTGACAGCTCCTGCGTGTCGAGATAGTTCAACAGCTCGCCGCATGTCTCATCGAACCACTCGCACATCGCGTAATAGCTGGCGACGTAAGGCGAGCGGCCGTCTTGGAGATACTTCTTCAGCAGGCGCTCGGGCGGATTGTGCGGCGTGTGGGGCAGGAAGGGAGCGTACCAGACGAAAAAGGGCCGGTCGTCCGCCTCCTCGATGAAGTCGAAGATTGGCTGCAAGCCCTGCCGGCCGATCTCCAAACCCTCGTCGCCGTGCCGGCCGCCGCGGCTCACATCGCCGTGCGTCATCCCGTGCGTGAACCCGCCGCGACGATAGCCCCCTTCCCACCACTTCCCCGTTTGCAGGCTGAGATAGTCCTTGCGGGCAAGCAGGTCGGGAAGCGTCTCCGCGCGGTCGATGTGCTTGAGCATTTCCCCGCGGTCTACGCCCCGCGGCGGGTCGTTGCCCGTCACCCCGTGCTGATGCGGATAAAGGCCCGTGATGATCGTCACCAGGCTCGGCCGGCACAGGCTGCTGGGGACATAGCCCCGAGTAAAGACGGCGCTCTCGCGGGCGAGCTGGTCGAGGCGAGGCGTGCGGATCGTCTCATGCCCCAGGAAGCCGTAATCGGTCCAGGCCTGGTCGTCGGAGATGATCATCACCACGTTCGGCGGCCGCTCTTCGGCCGTCACGACGCCGGTAAGCAATTCCAAACCAGCGACGCACATCCAGAGAACCACTCGATTCATAACAACCTCTCTTCACCGCTGAGAATTCGAAAACGCCTGACCGTTCGGAACCCTGACCACCTACCCCGGATTAGAGGTTAGAGGTCAGAGAGCAGGGGTTAGAGGTTAGGGATAGAGGTTAGGGATAGAGGTTAGGGATAGAGGTTAGGGATAGAGGTTAGAGAGCAGGGGTTAGAGGTTAGGGATCCCCCGGTCTTTCCCTAACCCCTGACCTCTCACCCCTGACCTCTTACCTCTCACCCCTGACCTCTTACCCCTGACCTTTCACCCCTGACTCCTGCGGCAATCGCCATTGACGCGGCGGCCCGGGCCTCACTATTGTGTTCAGCCATTGTCGGCCCAGTCCAGCCGGCGCGGGGCGGTTTTCGGGCTTTTCCTCCTCTGAACGGATAACGCGCTATGGATGGCGCCGGTTGCCGTGCGGTTCGACGCGCGCTCTTCGCTGTCTTGGCCGCGCTGTGTCTGTCCACGACCGCCGGCTGCTCGATGGACCGGCTGGTCACGCTGGCGGACTGGACCTCCTCGGAGACGATCACGGTTCGCAAGACGCCGCACAACCCGCTGGAAGGAACGCTCAACCTGTTGTCGCGGAAAGGGCCCCGCCCCACGCCGCGCGTGGAGCAGTTCCTGCGGCGGTACGACATGAACGACGCCGTCGAGGAGGACCCGCGGCAGGCCCTGGTCGAGCTGCAGAAGATCATCGCCGAAGAACCGGACAGCGAAAACGTCTACGCCTACGCCGAGCTGGCCTACATTTTCGGCAAGAAGGCCGACATCCGGGGAGACAAAGCCCTGGCCCTGGACATGTACGGCGCCTCGGTCGGCAACGCGTATTTCTATCTCTTCGACCCGCAGTTCGACCGCTTCCGCAATCCCTACGATCCCAACTTCCGCCGCGCCTGTGATCTGTACAACAACTCGCTGGAAAGCGCGCTGCGGATCGTCAAGGCGGCCGATCGGTTGGTCCCCGGCCGGGTGCTCTCGATCAAGACGGCCAGTCAGCAGTTCGACGTGAAGGTCACCACCAAGGGACGCTGGCGGGAAGACGACTTCGACCACTTCGAGTTCGCCTCCGACTACGAGGTGACCGGCCTCACAAACCGTCATCACACCTACGGGCTGGGCGTGCCGTTGATCGCGGTCCGCAAGAAAGGCGCGGCCGACGACCCCGCCGAGCGGTTCTATCCGCCGGGACTGACGTTCCCGGTGACGGCGTTCCTCCGCGTGTATCCGCAACAATCATCCGGCGGGGCGCATCTCTGCGAGCTGGAGCTGCGCGACCCGCTGCAAGCCACCGACGTGCAGGTGGGCGACCGCCTGGCGCCGCTGGAGACCGACATCAGCACGCCGCTGGCGTACTACCTGAACGACCCGCTTCTGCGCTCCAACTTCCTCGGCTCCTTCGGCCTGCTCGACGCCGACGCGGGGCAGGAGTTCAAAGGACTCTACATGCTGGAGCCTTACGACCCGCACAAGATCCCCGTGGTAATGGTTCACGGCTTGTGGTCCAGCCCCGTCACCTGGATGGAGATGTTCAACGACCTGCGGAGCACTTCCGAGGTCCGCGAGAACTATCAGTTCTGGTTCTTCCTCTACCCCACGGGCCAGCCGTTCTGGATCAGCGCCGCGCAAATGCGGGCGGAGCTGGCCCGGGCAAGGCAGATCATCGACCCCCAGCGACAGGCGCCGGCGCTGGATCAGATGGTGCTCGTGGGGCATAGCATGGGCGGGCTGGTGTCCACAATGCAGACGCTGGAAAGCGGCGATGACTTCTGGCAGACCGTCAGCGATCGGCCGTTCTCGGAGCTGAAGGCGGACGAGGAGACGCGCCGGCAGCTCGAGGCGACGCTGTTCTTCCAGCCCAACCGCTCGGTCGCCAGGGTGGTCACCCTGGCCACGCCGCATCGGGGGAGCGACTTCGCCAACGACTTCACCCGCTATGTGGGCCGCAAGCTGATCACGCTCCCCAAGATGCTGGTGCAGGCCTCGCAACGGATCGTCTCAGACAACCCCGACTTCTTCCACGACACGCGGCTGTTGACGATGACCACGAGCATCGACTCGCTGGCCCCCGACTCGCCGATTTTCCCCGCCATGCTCGCCGCCCGCCGGGCGCCGTGGGTGCGGTACCACAACGTTGTGGGCCGCGTGTCCGAGGAGAGCTTCCTCAGCCGCTTCTCCGGCGAAAGCGACGGCGTCGTCGAAGTGGCCAGCGCCCGCGTCCCCTATGCGGCCTCGGAAATCTCAGTTCCGGCCGACCACGGCAGCGTCCACAACCATCCGCTGGCGGTGCTGGAGGTCCAGCGGGTGCTGCGGGAGCACCTCCGCGAGCTCCGCTCCGCCGCCGCCAGACCCACCGCGCCGCACTACGTCCCTGCCGCCGACCCCTCCCCGCGCATCAGCTCCACCTGGCCGCCCGACAGCGCGACGCCCTCCGCCGCCTACTCCAACGGCATCCCCGCCCTCGCGCGATAACGGTGGCGGCCGGCGGCTCGGGCTGGAGAGCACGCTCTGGCGCCAGGAGATCACAGGTTCACTTCGCGGGCAGCCCCACGTTTGCCAATCACCTGCGGCGGCTATTGCCGGGCGAGGGCAATTTGAATTATGATCGGGCGCTCCGTGTTGAGACTCATTCTCTCCGCCGATGTCCACCGCCTTCGATCTCGTCCCCTTGCACATGGCGCCCGCCGGAAGAACCGCCGAGGTGGCGCAGTTGCTCGGTCTGCCGCCCGACGTGCATCGGCTGGAAGAGCTGGGGCTGCGGATCGGCGCCCAGGTCGAGATTGTGCAGTCGGGGTCGCCGTGCATTGTTCGGCTGGCGGGCCATAAGCTGTGCTTTCGCGACAGCGAGCTGTTTCGCGTCCTGGTGCGCGTCGAGGACCGGCCATGAGGACGCTCGCCGAGTTGCCGTTGGGGCGAACCGCCGTCGTGAAGACGATCGACGGCGCGGATGATATCGCCCTGCGATTGCTCGAAATGGGACTCACACCCGGCGTGACGGTGAAGCTGCTCGGCGCGGCGCCGCTGGGCGATCCGCTGGAGCTGGAGGTTCGCGGCTATCGGCTCAGCCTCCGCAAGTCCGAGGCGAAGCGGGTCGGCCTTGAGAGCGATGAGGAGAGCGGGGCCAAAGACGCCTGATCCAGAAAGCCGGTTGCGCGAAGGCGGCGGCGACGGTAGATACTCCAGCAGAACCGCCTTCGGCCTTTCTTCCGGCGAGGTTGCGTGCTCCGGCGCCGTCGATACCGCAGCGAACGCGTCTCCGGGTTGCTGCGACCTTGGGTGTGGTCGCAACATTGGCTGGACGTGGCGTTTCTTCACTGGCAAGTCCCGCACGAGGCGGTGCGGCCTTGTGTGCCGGCGCCCCTGGACGTGGCGACCTACGAGGGGCGAGCCTGGCTGACGATGGTAGCGTTTCGACTGCGGGTGCGGCCCCGCGGCCTTCCCTTTCTGCCGGGCCTGTCGAATCTGGTGGAGCTCAACGTACGGACGTATGTCCATTGCCGCGGCCAACCGGGCATTTGGTTTCTTCGCGTCTACGCCGACAACGCGGCGGCAATGCGGATCGCCCGCTGGCTGACGCCGATGCCCTACGTCCACGCGACGATGGATTACCGACGCGACGGCGAAACAATTTCATTTCACTGCCGGCGCCGCGACGCGAACGTCGGGTGGAAATTCACATTGCCGGCGGGCTTGCAAGAGTGCGAAGCGCCTCCGGGGTCGATCGACGCCTGGCTATTGGAGCGCTATCGGCTGTACGCGCGCTGCCGAGATGCGTCGCTGCGTTTCGCCGAGGTCGCGCATCCGCCCTGGACGGTGCAGCAGCTTGAAATAAAGCAGGCGGAGATGGACCTGGACGACCGGTGGGGACTCAAGCTGTCCAGCGTCCCCGATCTGGCCCACTACTCGGCGGGAGTGAAGGCTCGGTTCGGAGCGTTCCGACGATGTGGGCGAGTCGCCGATTAAGCCTGGACGTTTATCGCCGATTCGGCGCCAGCCGAGCGACGAAGCCGCCGGAGCGAGGCATCTCGATTTGGAGGCTATCCGTTGCCGTCAGCGTTTGCTCGCGGCGCGTGAGCGCCGTCGGGCCGCCCGCCGGATCGTCGAGGAAGAGTTCCGCCGTGAAGGATCCGTCGCCGAGAAACTTTAGCGGCAGTTTCAACGTACACGACGCGCCGGCGGTCATTCCGCCGAGATGCCAGGCGGTTCCCTTGCGGCGGGCGATGACGAGGCAGCGGCCCATGTCCGCGTGCAGCACGCGCGTCTCGTCCCAGGTAGTTGGGATGTCGATCAGAAACTCCAATCCGGGCTGGCCGCGATACGCGGCGGGATAATCAACCATCATCGGGAGGTGGTTCTGATAGACGACGTACATCGCCAGTTGATGCCCCCGCGTCCCCTGCACCGGCGGAGCGACATCGCGGAATTGGTAATTCGCGGGCAGAACGCTCCGCATGCCCCCCTGGTGATAATCGAGCGGTCCGGCGAGCATCCGGATGAAAGCCGCATCCAAATTGTGCTCCGGCGGCGTCCCTTTCACGCCCGGCGGCTGCCACTTGTTGTACTCCTGATTCAGCACCGCCTCGTAGCTCAACACGTTCGGCCAAGTCCGCTCCATGCCGGTCGGTTTGTAGGCGCCGTGCCAGGTGACCGTCAGGTGATGCCGGGCCGCTTTCTCCGCGACTTCGTGATACCAGCGGACCATCTCCTGGTCGTCGCGGTCCATGAAGTCGATCATCACACCTTCGATGCCCCACGCTTCGTAGGCGGCGAAGGCCTCGTCGAGCTGCGGCTGAAGCGCCTTCCAGTGCATCCACAGCCTCAGCCGCACGCCCTTCTCCTTCGCGTAGCGGAGCAACTCCGGCATGTCGATCGACGGCGCGGCCGTGGTCACGTCGGTCGGGCCGCGCGGATGAATCGGACCGCCGTACCAAGCAATGTCGAGGCCGTCCAGCGAGTGATAGGGGATGCCCTGCTCGGCGCAAAAGTCGATGTAATGCTTCATCGTGGCCGTATTCACGCCCGGCTCAAAGTCGACGCCTTCCACTACGTAATGGTTCCACCAGGGGAAGGTCGTCTTGCCGGGCTTGATCCACGAGGGATCGTCGATCTTCGAAGGCTCGTTGAGATGAAAGATGACGTTCGACTCGATCAGCCGGCCCGGGTCGTCGGCGATCATCAACACCCGCCACGGCGACTTGAAGGGCGTCCGGCCGACGACTTTCGCGGCGCCGGGCGGGGCGTCCTGCGGCGCGGATTCAACCGGCAATGGCGAGAGCACGGTCTTGAGCGATTGCGGATGGGCCTCGGGGCGGACCAGATACGCGCCGGCGTAGTCCGTCAGGTCGGCTTCCGTTACCGCGATCCAGGCGCCCTGCGGATGCTCGAGCAAGATGGGCAATCCGATCAGCGGCTTCACGTCCGGGCGGATGTCCCAGACCTTCTCCGTCTGGTAATACGCCTCATACGGCGTTGTGAAATCGCTCAGCCGCAGAAATCTCGCCGACGGATTGCTTGTAAACGTCAGCCGCGTGTCCTCGTCGCTCAGGACGAAGTCGGCAAGCGAATCCTGCTGGGGAAGCAGATAGCGAAAGGCGATCCCGTCGTCGAAAGCGCGAAAGGCGATGTCCAGCTTGCGATGCGGCGCCGCTCGTTCTTCCAGAGACGCGATGAGTTCCCGATGGCGATCCCGCGCCGCTGACGCTTTGCCGACCGGGATTGCGTAGGTCCGGTCGCGCTCCTCACGGCGCGCGCCAATGACCCGCAGGTCCTCGCCCAGCTTGCCGGCGCCCGCGAACTCCAATCCCAGCGTTCCCGATAGCAGCAGCACATCCAAGCGCTTTACCTGAAAGGCGGGGCGCCCCCGTTCGTCGAGCCGGAACGTCACCTGCATCCGACCATCGGGAGAGGTGAGCGTCTGCGGCTCGGACGCCTCTTGCGCTGCAATCGAAGTCGCGAACAGAATCGATGGCGCAACTGCGACGAGCGCTCGGAGAAGCCCAGCCATCGGCACGGGACCCGTTGCAAGGAATGAACGTTGGACTTAGCGATTGTCGCCGTCGCCGTAGACGGCCACCCAGTACGTTTCGCCGCCGGGGCTGATGGCGAAGCCGAAGCCGGCGTCGCGGGTGGAGCTGGTGATGTTCGCCCAGTGCCCGCCGCTGGAGCGCCAACTGGTGAACGCATGGGAGATGTTCACCTGCCCCATGGCGATGTTCTCACGCACCAGGCTTCGATAGCCATACCGCTGGGCCCGGTGCATCGGTCCGCCGTTCGACTCGTGGCTGAAGGCGCTGGTGCGGGCCATGTAGTTGGCGTGGTCCTGAGCCGCCTTCGTCAGCGCCGGCGAAATGCGGTGCGGCGAAAGGTTGATCGACTGTCGCAGCGCATTGTTTCGCTCCAGCATTTTCACGAGCGTGGGATGCTCGTGCAGCGGAGTCTTTTGGGGAGTCGCGGATTTGGCGGACGCGGCGGACTTGGCGGACGCGGCCGATTTTTCGGGAGTCGCATCCTCCGCGACGATGGTCGTGGGCAAAGCCAAAGTCGCCAATAGAACCAGCAAGCGCACGGGTCGCCTCCTTGGAAATGGGGAGAAAAGGTTAGGCGGGAATTCAGGCAAGGCCGGCTGTCAAAGCCGGAAAGATGGGCTGGTTTTAATGAAGAGACGGGTGCCGTCAACCCAGCCCCCTCCGCAGCAGGAGAAACCTACCGGTACTCCTCGCGGATGGGGTGAAACACGTCCAAGGCCCGCACCGGCCGATCGCCCGCGACCGCCTTGTGCCAAACGCCGCCGGGAATCCGCCACATCGCGCCCGGCTTCAGCACCGCATGCTCATCGCCGATGAAGAACTCCAACTCTCCCTCCAGCAGCAAGCCGGCCTGTTCGTGCGGATGCTCATGCCACTCAACCACCGCGTGCGGCTCGAACTCCACCAAAGAGAGCATCACCTGCTTCCCCGCTGTTGTGTAGATGTGGACGCCGGGAAAGATCTCATGGTGACCGCAGTCAGCCTGATGAACGAAGTATTGCGACATTGCGGTTGTGGTTGGTGAAGGAGATGGCAGCCTAACCGGGAAAAAAATTATCGACCGCCGCCGCACATCTCACAACCGCTCCGTCTGAAACTTCGTCGATTAATCAAGAAAAAAACCGCAGCCTCAGGGTCTGAGGCCGCGGCCGGCGTTTTGGGCGCGCGTTAGACGCCTTGCGCGGAATTCTCCGCGGAAGCGGTCGTGAGGTGCAAGACTTGACGAGGCGCGAAGCGGACATATCCGCGCGGGAAAGCCGTGTGAGCGGAGCGAGCGCGGCACTACCGCGAATCCGTGGCCAACACGGCAAGCCATTACGTCACAAAGCCTTACGCAAAAATGACAGTGTGCCAATCGATGTGCCTTTCAGGATTTGTAGTGGAACACGCTACGCAGAAACCAATGCCGTAGCGACACCCCCTGGGAGGGGCTCGACGTGCGGTTCGGCCGAATAGAATTCGGCGTTTGATCAGCGGTCATTATCTTGGCACTTTCGCAAACCATGTCTCTTGCGGGACCGTACATA
>JAHWKS010000896.1 GCA_019347795.1 Planctomycetota bacterium
TCGAGCCGCGGATGTCGTGCGCGTAGAGGCGGCGGTCGAAGCTGATGCTCTCCGTGAAGCGCTCCACGCGGCGGTCGGCCGCCGCGCTGAATACGCCGGATCGCGAGGGGGTAGCCAAGAGGGCGCCTCACACAGCTTCTTAAAGGTTAAGCAGCACCAATTCCAGACAACAGCATAAGGCTAAACAGCTTAGGGCGACCTGTCAATCGGCGTTTTCCGGTCGTGCCTGCTATTTAGGCAGCCGAAAGCGGCCCGGCGTCAAACGCCGATGTCCTCATTCCAGAGCGACGGATGCTCCTGGATGAATCGCCGCATCATCTCGATGCAGCGGGAATCCTGCACGACCTCAACCACCACGCCGCGGCTGCGCAGCAACTCCTCTTCGCCCATGAACGTGGAATTCTCGCCCACGATGACACACGGAATTCCGTAAAGGAGGATCGCCCCGGAGCACATCGCGCAGGGCGACAGCGTGGTGTAGAGGAAGCTCTCGGCGTAGACGGCCGCCGGCAGCCGTCCCGCGTTTTCCAACGCATCCATCTCCCCGTGCAGAATCGCGCTCCCCCGCTGCACGCGACGATTGTGGCCGCGGCCGATCACCTTCCCGCGATGCACGAGCACCGAGCCGATGGGGATCCCTCCCTCATCCCGCCCCGCCTCCGCCTCCGCGACCGCCTCGGCCAGATAGTCCTGCGCCATGATCCCGTTTCCTTCCCAAAGTGATACGTCGACCGCCGACGTCACCGGATTGTATCTTCAGCCGCGTTGCGGCTGAAGAGATTATCCGCCGCCGCATCACTTGCATCGGCCCTCACAGCGTAAGACAATTGACGGCGATTCGCCGTTGTGGGCCGAGGACTTGCGCATGCTTGCCAGACTTCAAACGTTTGCGCTCGTGGGGATCGACGCGGCGCCGGTCGAGGTCGAGGTGGATGTCTCCCCCGGGGCCCTCCCCAAGACCGTGCTGGTCGGCCTGCCCGAGGCGGCCGTCCGCGAGAGCACGCATCGCGTGGAGCGGGCGATCGTCAACTCCGGCTTCGTCCGCCCGCAGGACCGGGTGGTGATCAATCTCGCCCCGGCCGAGCTTCCCAAGCAGGCGGCGTCGTTCGATTTGCCGATCGCGCTGGGGCTGTTGGCCGCCAGCGGGCAGTTATTCTCGGAGAGGCTGGAGCAGTACGCGGTGGTGGGGGAGTTGTCGCTGGAAGGCGCCGCCCGGCCGGTCAAAGGCGCCCTCTCGATGGCGATGGCCGCCGCACAGCATAACGACATCCGCGGCCTGGTCACCCCCGCCGGGAGCGCCTCGGAGGCGGCCGTGGTCGAAGACGTGGAGGTGATCCCCGTCTCCACCCTGGCCGAGGCGGTCGGCTTCTTCGCCGGCGAGCTGGACATTGAGCCGGCGCCCTCGCGCCTCGACGAGATCTTCCAGGAGTTCTCCAAGTACGAAGAAGACTTCGCCGACGTCCGCGGCCAGGAGATGGCCAAACGCGCCATCACCATCGCCGCCGCCGGCAGCCACAACCTGCTTAGCTTGTGCCCTATTAGCCCTGCTGCCTCGCCTCGGATGGGTTGATTGTTCCGCTGGGGTGGCCTATGCTGCCCCAGAACTGCAAGGAACCATCATGAGTGGAACACGAATTGCCGATGCATTGGTCATATTCGAGGGGATGTCGCCGACCGGAAACGCCACCAGAACGATACACATTCCGATGGACAAGCTCCTGGAGCACTTCGATAGTGTCGGCAACCGGTTCTTGTATGATGAAGTGTGGCTCGTCCCCGATGTATGCCGGAGCCCGACTGGTATTTGGAAGGGCCTGAATCGGCAAGACCAGAGCGAGGCGTACTGTTACGCCGGCGTTCCGACTGGGGAGTTCGCGATGGCGCACAACGGCCCATTCACGGATGAGCCATGCCCCCCAGGGATAGTTTTCACGGCGTTCTTGACGCCAGCGTGCGAGGTATCTAAATGGAGGTTCTGCCAGGAGGACCATCGGCGGCCTGGCTTTCCAATCAATTACGACACCCGCTTTGGAGAGAAACTATGGCCATTGGATTAGATGCATTTGCTGAGCACCTGAAGAGCACCACGCTCGGTGATTTCGAGCCGCGGCCATACTACGAAGCCGAGACGGACTCGCTCATTTACTACGCGCGGCACGAGCGGTCCTACGCGCATCGGATCAACAAGCACTTAACCGTCTTTCTTGCGATGAAGGACAAGAGCCTCGTCGGCATCGAGATCAAGGGTGTCAACACGATTCTCAAAGCGATCGAAGACCTTGGCGACATTGAGATCGCTCCCCCGGTTCAGGTGAAGGATGAGGACGGTCAGGTCATCGACCTTTCGATTATGGTGCGATGCGCTCTTGTGCCACAGCCGGAATCCGAACCCGACTACGGAGCCTTGAACGAAGCCACGAGAGGCGTCATGGTCATGCGTCCCGTACGTGGCAGTGCTCCATGTTCAGCGCATTAAAACCGGCCGCGGAGCAATCGCCCGGCGGCCGGCGTCCCGCTATGTCCTTGGCAATCGGGCCTCGGCGCGGCGGCCTCGGCGGTCATGCCCCGGTGATGAGGGTGGGTCACAGGTTTTCACGCGGGTCGATCTTGCGCTCCTCCAGCCACGCTATCACGTCGTCGCTGGCGAAGTATTCCGTATCGCCGATGAGCGTGTGCGGCACGCCTCCGCGATCCCGCAGATGAGTCCGCACCCATCGGACCGTTCGATGCATGGCGCGGGCAAGGTCGAAGATCGACA
>JAHWKS010000077.1 GCA_019347795.1 Planctomycetota bacterium
GACTCCTGCGCCCAGCTAAATATCTGCAGGGGCATGGCCGTGAATTCGTCCATCAAGTTTCCGGGGGCGAATTTAATGTAAATGATTCCGGAGATCATCAAAAGCGGCGCCGCCTCGCCGATGGCCCGGCTCATCGCCAGGAGGGAGCCGGTCATGATCCCCGGCACGGCCGCGGGAAGCGTCACTTTGCGGATCGTCTGCCACTGCGTCGCCCCCAGCCCGTAGGCGCCTTCCTTGAGCGAGAGCGGCACGCCCCGCAGCGCCTCCTGGGCGGCGATGATCAAGATCGGCAGCACCACCAGCATCAGCGTCAACCCGCCGGCTAGCACGCTGCGGCCCAGCGGCAGGCCCATGTGATACCACTCTTTTTCGGAAATGATCCCGCCGGTGTCGTCATGCCGTAGCGTCCAGCGGCGGGCCTCTTCGTCTCGCGGAAGGCGACCGCCGGGGGGCACGATGTGCAGCGTGACGGTTCGTCCGCCGTCGGGACTCGTGACGGCCGTCATCCCGTCCACCAACGCCGGCTGCGGCGCATCCGGGCCGGCGACCGGGACGAAGACGACCTCCCCTTCCTCGGTGACGAACTGGTAGAAATATTCGGCGCCCAATTCAACGACCGGCTCGTTCGAGTTCCCCAAGAGCCCGAACATCTGAGCGAAGACCGTCAATCCCAGGATTCCATATACGACCGAGGGAACGCCGGCCAGGTTGGTGATGTTCAACTGCACGAAGCTGTGCAGCTTTTTCATCATCCATGACTGCGGCTGGTACTCCTCGAGGAAGATCGCCGTCGCCACGCCCAGCGGCAGCGTCAACACGGCGCAGATCCCGCACACCCATACGGTGCCGATCACCGCGGGGAACACGCCCGCCTCCTCCGGGTCCTGCTCGGGCGGGTTCGTGAGAAAACCCCAGTCCAGGCTCGGCGCCCCCTGAATCAGAATCGACAAGAGCAGCACCGCCAGAAAACAGAGCGAAAGCGACGCGGTGATCACGCACACCGCCACAAACGTCTTGTTCCGCCGCCGGCGCCCTTCCGAGGAGCGGGTCGCCTGCCGGAGACGCTCGGGATCGTGGATGATGAGCCGCTTCACTTGTAGACCTCGCGGTATCGCTTGCGGATCCCCTGCCCGATGGCGGTGAGCGTGAAGGTGATCAAAAACAGCATCGCCGCCACGGCATACAGCGAGTAGTACTCGACGCCGAAATTGCTCACGTCGCCTCCCACCACCTGCGCCATGTAGCCCGTCATCGTCTGCGTTTGCTGGCGGACATCGGCGGTAAGCCGAGGGAGGTTGCCGGCGGCCAGGGCCACGATCATCGTTTCCCCCACGGCGCGGGAAATCGCCAACAGCGTGGCGCTGACGATCCCGGAGAACGCGGCCGGGACCACCACTTTGAGCGAAACGTCAAACTTCGTGGCGCCTAGACCCAACGCCCCGTCGCGCAGGCCCCGGGGCACCGCCCGCAAAGCGTCTTCGCAAAGGGAGCTGACGATCGGCAGGCACAGGACGCCCACCGCCAGTCCCGCCGCCATCGCGTTGTAGGATTGAAAGTCCTCGTGCAGTCGCTGCAGCCCCGGGGTTATCACCGTGACCGCGAACAACCCGTAGACGACGGTGGGAATGCCCGCCAGGACTTCCAGCGTCGGCTTGATCACCGCCCGCACCCGCCGCGGCGCGTACTCGCTCAGGTAGATCGCGGTGATCAGCCCCAGCGGCAGCGCGACTGCGATCGCCACGGCCGCCACCAGCATCGTTCCGGCCACCAGCGGCCAGATGCCGAAGTCGCCGTAGTGCGGATACCATTCCGTGGCGAAGAAGAACTTTGCCAGCGTGGCTTCCGGCCGGCGAAAGAACGTCCAGGTCTGTCCCGCCAGCACCGCGACGATCGCCGCGGTGATCAGCACCGAAAACACGCCGGCGCACGCCACGAGGACGGTGACGACGCCTTCGCCGGTGCGTTGGTGCGCGCGCGAGCGCAGCCGCTCCCCGCGAGCGGCGCGCCGCAAAACCTCAGGCGTCATTTTCGCCATAGCGCCTCTGGTGGATTATTCCCCGTCGCGGAGATTCTCTTCCTGATAGATTTCGGGAAGGCCGCCGGTGCGTTTCTCGCCGTCCTCGGTCAGGTAGTGCGTGCCGGTCAATCGCTGCTCGAAGTGCTCTGTGGCCCGGCCGTACAGCTCTTCGGAAAGCCCCACGTAATCGACATCCTCGGCCAGCTTCCGGGCGTGCTCGAGATAGAAATCGACGAACCGCTTCATCTCCGGCCGCTTCAGCGAATCGACGTTGACGTAGATGAACAGCGGCCGGCTGAAGGGGGCGTAGGCGCCGTTCTCAACGGCCTCCGGCGTCGGCGCGACGGCCTCGCCCGTCTCGGGATTGATGATCTTGGCCGCCTTCACCTTGTCTTTGTTGTTGAAGTAGTACGAGGCGCCGAAAAAGCCGATCGCGTTCTTATCTCGCGAGACGCCGGTCACCAGCACGTTATCGTCTTCATTGGTCGACATCTCCTTTCGCATCACCACGTCTTCCGGCTTCTCGTCGCCGACGGCCATCACCTCGCGGAAGTAGTCGTACGTGCCCGACTGATGGCCGGGAGCATAGACGTGAATCTCCTCGCCGGGCCACGACGGGTCCAGATCGCTCCACTTCCGGGCGGCGGAATCTTCGCGGTAAATCTGGCGGAGCTGATCCACCGTGAGCTGCTCGACCCAGTCGTTCTCCGGATGCACGACGATCGTCAAGCCATCATACGCGACCGGCAGTTCAATGAACCGCACGCCGCCTGCTTTGGCGGACTCGAACTCGTCCTTCTTGATCGGCCGCGAGGCGTCGGAGATGTCGGTCTCTCCCGTGACGAAGCGTTTGAACCCGCCGCCGGTGCCGGAGATGGCGACCGTCACCTTGACGCCGGGAAACTCCTTGCCGAAGGCGCCGGCCGCCGCGCGGCTGATGGGCGCCACCGTGCTGGAGCCGTCAATCGTGATATCGCCGCGGAGGCCGCCGACATCGGGCTCGGTATTGCAACCCGCGGCGGCGAGCAACCCCATCGCGATGATCGCCGCCGCGGCGTAGAGGAATCGGGTATTCGGCTGTCTCATAGTTCGCTCCTGGGTGAGGACCTCGCCGCCCAAACGCGAGCAGCGCCGCACCTCCTTTCTACGGCCCGATGAGGGTCGGGCTCAATGAACCTCGGAGCTAAAATTAGCGACTCGCCGAAGATTTTTCTGCCCCCTCACGTTGAATTAACCTTTTCTTAACATTCCGGGCCGCCCGCCCCGGACATGAAGACCTGCGACACTGAGTTAGAATAGGGCGACGACTTTTGGGACTTTGGAGTTCATGGGGATGCTCGCGACGCCTGTGGAGAAGATGCTGACGCCGTTCCTCGCCGCGTGTCTGGCGGCGGCGACATCGACGGCGGTCTCCGGAGTCGAGACGGCGGGGCCACACCGCCAGCCGTGGACCGGCTCGCGACTGCTCGGCTCGCCCGAGCCGCCGCCGCCGTATCGCGTGGAGCGAGTGTTTTCGCAATTGAATTTTCAGCAACCGGTGGAGGTTGCTCTGGTTCCGGACGGCGAGCGAATGTTCGTCGCCGAGTTGGCGGGAAAGATTCACTCGTTCGTCCCCGGCGCCGGGAAACCGGCGGAGTTATTCCTCGATCTGAAAGCTGTGGTCCCCGAAGCGCGGCAGGTCTACGGACTGGCGTTTCATCCCGACTTCGCCCGGAACCGGTACTGCTACCTCTGCTACGTCCTGGAGCCGAACCTGCCCGAGGGAACGCGCGTCTCGCGGTTCCGCGTGCGGGATACCGAGCCGCCGGTGATCGATCCCGCCAGCGAACTGATCCTCATCACCTGGCTCTCCGGCGGGCACAACGGCGGCTGCCTGCAGTTCGGTCCCGACGGCTATCTCTATATCTCGACCGGAGACGGCGCCGGACCGAATCCGCCCGACCCGCTCGCCACGGGGCAGGACAACTCCGATCTGCTCTCCTCGATTCTTCGCATCGACGTGGACCAGGGGGAAGCCGGCCGCCCTTACCGCATCCCGCCCGATAACCCGTTCGTCAATCAGCCCGACTCGCGCGAGGAAATCTGGGCCTATGGGTTCCGCAATCCCTGGAAGATGAGCTTCGGCCCCGCGAGCGGCGAGCTGTGGGTGGGCGATGTGGGCTGGGAATTGTGGGAGATGGTGTATCGCGTGGAGCGGGGCGGCAACTACGGATGGAGCATCACCGAAGGACCGCAGCCGGTGCGGACGGATCTGCCTCGCGGCCCCACGCCGATCCTGCCGCCGGCGGCGGTCCATCCGCACACCGAGGCCCGCTCGATCACCGGCGGCTACGTCTATCGCGGGGCGATTGAGGAGCTTCGGGGAGCGTACATCTACGGCGACTACGTCACCGGCAAGATCTGGGCGCTGCGAGGCGACAGTCAAGAGACGTCGATTCGCGAATTGGCGGACACGTCCTTGGAAATCATCGTGTTCGCCGAAGACGCCGAGGGCGAGCTGTACGTGGTCGATTACGGCGGCGGGTTCTACCGGCTCGCGCCGCAGGAGATCGAGCCGGAGTCGATGCCATTCCCGCAAACGCTGAGCGAGACGGGACTGTTCGCCTCGACCACGGACCTTGAGCCGGCGCCGGGTGTCTTGTCCTATCGCATTCATGCCGAGCCGTGGATGGACGGCGCCGCGGCGGAACGATTTTTGGCGTTGCCGGGAACATCACAGATCGACCCGTCGCCCGCGGAATGGCGGCTCCCGGAGAACGCCGTGCTGGCGAAGACGATCTCCATGGAGGTGGAGCAAGGCGATCCCGCCACGCTTAGGCGACTGGAAACACAGATCCTGCACTTCGACGGCGTCGAGTGGCGCGGCTACACCTATCTCTGGAACGACGAGCAAACTGACGCGGTGCTGGCGCCGGCCGAGGGCGCGGCGCTTGCCTTGACCGTCGCCGATCCCGCGGCGCCGGGCGGACTGCATAAACATTCATGGCGATTTCACAGCCGCACCGAATGTCTGACATGCCACAACCCGCGCGCCGGCGGCGTTCTCGCTTTCAACGCGGCGCAGCTCGCCGACTTGCAGTCACTACGGGATGCGGGAATCTTCACCGGTCAGCGGAAGGGGCGGGTCAACACGCTCGTCGATCCGCACGACACATCCGCGGAGCTGGATATCCGAGCGCGGTCCTACCTGCACGCCAACTGCGCGCACTGTCACCGTCAGGGGGGCGGCGGAACGGCGCCGTTTGAGTTGAAGTTCGAACTGCCGCTGGAGAAGACGCGGGCCCTGAACCAGCGGCCCTCCCAAGGCGCCTGCGGCATCTACGCCGCCCGCACGCTGGCGCCCGGCGATCCGTATCGGTCGGTGATGTTTTATCGCATGGCCACCCTCGGCCGGGGACGCATGCCGCACCTGGGGTCGGAGCGGATCGACGAGCAAGGACTGCGGCTGATTCACGATTGGATCTCCCGCCTGCCGACGGAAGACATTGCCCGCGACGCGATCGCGGTCGAGTCGCTGAGAAACCGGCAGCGGGCGGCGTTGTCGCGTCTCTCGGACGACTCGCAGCGTCCCGTCTTGATCGCAACACTTCTGGAATCCGTCAGCGGCGCGCTCATGCTCATGCACGCCGTGGACGCGGCGTCCATGAGCGACGCTATTCGCGCGGAGACCATCGCGGCGGCCGCATCGCATGCCAACCCGCAAGTGCGCGAGCTCTTCGAGCGATTCCTCCCGCCTGGCGAGCGAGTGCAACCGCTGGGGGCGGTGGCGGATCCCGGCCGGATTCTCTCGCTCACCGGCGACGCCGATCGCGGACGGGTGTTGTTCCATCGCGCCGAGGGCGTCTCATGCCGCAACTGCCATCGCATCGGCCGCGAGGGAAAGGAGGTCGGCCCCGATCTTACGCACATCGGCAAAAAGTACGACCGCGCCAAGCTGCTGGAGTCGATCCTCCAGCCGTCCAAGCACGTCGAGCCGCAGTGGGTCAGCTACGCCGCTGAAACCGCCGCCGGGCGGGTGCACGTGGGTATGCTGGTCCGGAAAACGGAGCAGCACGTCGTGCTGAAGGTGGCCGAAGGCGAGGAGGTACACCTGCCCGCCGAGGAGATCGAGTTCCTGGCGCCGCAGCCGAAATCGCTCATGCCGGAACTGCTGCTCCAGGACATGACCGCCCAGGACGCGGCCGACCTCGTCGCCTATCTCAGCCGACTCGAGTGAGCTTTCGGCCCCTACGCTTCGCATGGCCTGCTGATAAAGGAATACCGCAACGCCACGATGCAGTACGATCCTTCGGAAATGGTCGGCACTCAGCGGCGGATAATCCGCGGCGAGATAAGCCAGTGGTCGATATGCACGAGCCACGTAGAGCGGCATAACCTGACCGTCCGCACGTTCATACGGCGGTTCGCCCGTCTCACGCTTGGGTTCAGCAAGAAGCTAGTGCCGTTTCCAGTGAGTTAGTTTCCAGTTTTGCTCGGTGGCGGGATGCTGATCTTGCGTAGGCGGCTCCGCCATTGGAGGTAACTGAGGATGGCGGCTTGCTGTTGCTCGTGGGAGCGATAGTCGGAATTCGCCAGCGTGAACTTCTTTATGGCGTGAAGTGACTTTCGATCCGATTGAGCCAGGATACATTGGTGGGCGTGTAGACGAATTGAACGTTGTTCATTGCCGCCCAGGTTACGACTTCCGCTTTGCCGTGAGGGCCGGCATTGTCCAGGATCACGTACAACCGCAATCTCCGCTCATAGCGGCTGCGGAGCCAGCGGAGAAAATGGAGGAATTGGCGCCAAGTCTTCCGCGGGTAGAAGAGGCCGTAGAGCCGGTCCAGCTTCAGGTCGTAGTACGCGATCATATGTCGCACTCCGCCCGTTCGGTGGTGGGTCGCGCGATGGCGTTTCACCTTCCCCTCCCGAGCCAAACAATGGCCGCCGCGCGGCTGGAGGTTCAGCGGCCCGAACTCGTCGACGCAGATAACGCGTCCGTTAGCCGGCCAGCGCCGATACAGCCGACGGATTCGCCGCCGCTTTGCTTCGAATTCGGGATCGTCCGATTTTTTCCAGGTTTTCGTATGTCGCCAGCGAACGCCACGTTGCCGCAGGATCTGCCGCAGCCACTCCAGGCTGATGCTGGTCAACTCGCCGGTTTCCACCAGATACTGCCGCAGTTTCGTCAGCGACCACTGCGTCATTCCGATCAACTTCTCCGGAGGCGACAACGCCACTTCGCAAACCTGCTCGACCACGTCGGCCAGGAATTTGCGGGGCGCGGCCCAACAGCCGCAGACCTCCGGCGACCACAGGATGCCCAGCAACCCGTCCGCATTGAACCGATGGATAATCTTGCGAACCCACTGCGGCGTGATTCCCAGCCGCTCGCCAATCTCCCGATTTTTCACCCTCCCGTGCGACAGCAGGATGATTCGGGCGTGACAACTATTGACAGCATTCGTTTTCTGACGTTTCAATACGTGAAGCTGACGGCGCTCGCGCACCGTCGGCTTCCGCGCGCGTACGTGGTCCATGTTGACGGCTCCATACGGCCACAGGGAATGAAACCGTCCGTCCGTATGGAGCCTTTTATTATGCGCCGACCGCACTTAGGGCAAGCCCCTTCATCCCACCGACCCGCGCGAAACTAACTGACTGGAAGCGGCACTAGAATGCTTGGAAGCCGCCTGCGCGTTGTTCCTGGCCTATTACAATTTCGTGTGGCGGACCCGCTACCCAGACAACAGCGGCCGACGCGGGAAGCGGCGTCCGCCCGCGGCGATGCAGGCCGGGATCGTGGACCGGCTGTGGCGGTTTGAGGATTACTTTGAGGGGCTGTACGAGCGAGAGTAGCCCATGCGAATCCTTACCGTGATAGCGAAAGGGTGCTTGGGTATCGTGGCTGGCACTTTGCTCGGGATTCTCTGTGCCGCCATCTCTTATTGTTCTCGACCCAGCAACGCCGGTCCGCTGCTGCCCGACGCTATATTTCTCGGCTTTGTTCAGATGGCCGTAATGGGAGCGATCATGGGCATGGCTGCTGCACTTGCCGGAGAAATGCGGCGTGACCAAACGAGTCACTCAAAATAGCGCACTACGCTGAATCCGGCGCAGGGTAGCGGTATAGCTTGGCCTCTATCAAGGAAATGCCAGAGTAGTCAAATCGAAGCAACGATTTCACCAAGTTTTATCCATGCCGCAACAACCACTCCGAAAAACGCCATGAACGCAAGAATCTCCCTGAGTGACACGCGGCCGAGAAACATGGATATGAGCCAACCCGCGGCAACAAAGGGACCTAGCGACGCGGTGAAGAACACGAGGTCCACAAGCGTCTCGCCCATATTTTTCACCACCGCAAATTCCCAGGCGGACAGGCGGATCGGCCGGATTAATTCTCGCGCCGTCAACCTGTACAATCGCGACCGGGCTCATTCTTCTTCCACATCCAACAGTTCGCGCATCGCGTTCATCAAGATGGCTTCGACGGCGGGGGCGACGTTGGAGGCGCGGTTGCTGGTTTCGTAGCCGCCCTGGGTGTAGGCGATTGCGTCGCCGATGTAGTTGGGACCGTAGTCGCCATAGGCGGCCATGCCGACGAAGGCGTCCGGCCGCATCTTTTGCGCGGCGAGCTGGTACTCGACGAACAGTTCGCCCGGCATGTGCAGCACGAGCGCGTCGCCGATGCGGAGCAGGCTCAAGTCCGTCTTTGCTCCCGCCTCGTGCCGCTGGAGAAACGCCAGATCGCTCGCGGCGCCGAGACGGGCCTGAGGACCGGCGTTCTCGTCGTCGAGCGCGGCGAGGATCGTCTCGCGCTGGAGATGCTCGCCCGGCGGGAGCTGAACCTCGCGGACCCTCCAGTCCACGTCGGCGGCGGTGACGGGCGATTTCTCGATCGACTCCCAAGCCCGCCGCATGCCGTCTTCCATGCGGGAAGCGAGCACCGGCCGCATCGCCTCCGAGCCGTCGTTGTATTTTCCCGCCGTGACGTTGCCGCCGGCGCCGTTGAAGTGGACGTGCAGCACCCCCGGCAAGGCCGCGTCGCGAGCCGCGCGGGCCAGGCCGACGAATTCGCTGGTCACGTCGCCGTCACCGTAGTAGCTCTGCGGATGCGTCGCGTAATAGCTGAGAACCGCCACCGGCTCGTCGCCGCTCCAGAAGCTGATGAGCTTCAGGTAGGGATCAATCACCCCCTCCGGCGCAGCAATGGCGGCGGGGTCGGTCATCTTGCTCCAGCGAATGATCTTCACCTTCCCGTCCGGCCCCAGGATGCGGCGATTCGAGGCGACCTTCTCCACCTGAGCCTGCCCCAACCCAACGTGCGTGACGGGCCGGGCGTTCTGGATGGCGTCTTTCACCGCGTCCGCGGCGCGGGCGATCACGCGGCGGCAGAAGGCGTTGTCGTAAAAGCGGCCGCCCAGGCCGCGGTCAGCGAGAATCGCTTCGGTTGTGAAGTCGCATCGCGGGCCGTCATGCTGGTGCAGCGCGTGAACCGCCACGCGATCGGCCGTCGTTCCCGCGGCCTCGGCCAACTCCTCCCGCCATACGTCATGGCCGCCGTTGCCGATGCCGATCCAATCGACGGCGCACAGGACGATCGGCTTTTCGCCGGTCAGCAGCACCACGCCGCGGGCGTAGAGCGGGTCCAGCACCTTCCGCACCGGCGCATACGCCACAGGAGTCCCCACCGCCGGCGTGGCATCGACGTTAAACGTCGCCACCCGCAACGGCTCGGCGGCGATCGCGGCAGCCGGCGCCAGGCACAGACCCAACAGAATCGCGACGAGCATTCGCATGTTGCTGTTCCTCCCAAGTTCTTGTAGATGGCCGGAGAAATTCCACCGACGGAGGCGTCCCTGACGACCGGCGGCGTCTGAGCTATGATTGTGCGTGCCGGCGTTCCGGTCCCATTGTAACTTTCCCGCCGCGGCGCGGCAGCCGCGTCACTGGCATGACCGATTCCACCCGCCTCCGCGGCATCTTTACGCCCAACATCGTGCCGCTGGACTCCCGCGGGGAGATCCATGAGGCGGAGCTGCGGCGATACGTCGATTGGCTGATCGAGCGCGGCGTGCACGGGCTGTACCCGAATGGATCGACCGGCGAATTCACCCGCTTCACGGCCGAAGAGCGGGTGCGGATCATCGAGATTATTGCCGATCACAACGGCGGCCGCGTGCCGATCCTGGCGGGCGCCGCCGAGGCGAACGTTCGCGAAACGCTCCGCGCCTGCCAGCGCTATTACGAACTGGGTTGCCGGGCGGTGGCGATCGTGTCGCCGTTCTACTACAAGCTCAGTCCGGCCGGCGTGTACGCGTACTTTAAGGAGATCGCCAAAAACACGCCGATCGACGTGACGCTGTACAACATTCCGATGTTCGCCTCGCCGATCGATGTGCCCACCGTCCGCAAGCTCGCGGAGGAGTGTCCGCGGGTGGTGGCGATCAAGGACTCCTCCGGCGACCTGCCGCACATGATGCGGATGATCGACGCGGTGCGGCCGATCCGCCCCGAGTTCGCCTTCCTCACCGGTTGGGACGCGGCGCTGATGCCGATGCTCTTGATCGGCTGCGACGGGGGGACCAACGCTACCAGCGGCGTCGTTCCGGAGATCACGCGGAAGCTTTACGACCTGACGCTCGGCGGCCGGTTGGATGAGGCCCGCAGCCTGCAGTATCGGTTGTTGCGGCTGTTCGATGCGATGATCCTGCACTCGGAATTCCCCGAAGGCTTTCGCGCGGCGCTGCGCCTGCGGGGCATCGAGACGGGGAAGGGGCGGCAGCCGCAATCGCCGGGGCAGCAGCTTCAGCTCGACAAGCTGAGCACGGAATTGCAATGTCTGTTGGCGGCGGAAGGCTTCACGGACGAGCCGGTAGGAGGATGCCCTGTCGGCGAGTCGGTCGATCCCGAGCAGATCGCCCGCATCGTGCAAGGAGTGGTGGGGGAGCTGAAGCGACGCGGGATGGCGTGAATAGCCAAGGGAATCAAAATCCTCGCCCCACCCGGCCGCTACCGCGTCCGACCTCCCCGCAGGGGAGGTTAACTTACGCGTGCCACGGAAACTAACACTTGGACTGCGGGCGTCGATTGCGAGTAGAATGGCGCTGGAGACGCAAGCTTAGCCGAGGAGTCGCATGTCGTCAGCAAGCCATACTACCGCCACGCTGGACGACCTCTACCGCGTGGAGGGAAAGGCGGAATTGATCGCCGGGAGGATCATTCATCTCATGCCCAGCGGAGATGCCCCGTCCTTGGCGGCCTTCCGGATTGCAATTCGGCTCGATGCACACGCCCAA
>JAHWKS010000897.1 GCA_019347795.1 Planctomycetota bacterium
TCGACCTCAGGTTGGCGAGTGCCTCCTCCGGGTCGATGTCCACCATCGTTTCGCGCACTTGCTCGGCGACGCTTTTGTATCGCTGGCGGTTGTGGTCCCGAAGCAGGGCGAGGAACTCGTCGCGCGTCATGGAGTCGCGCCGCAGGTCGAGCACGCGGCACGGGACGACGACCTGGCCGATGCGCTTCAGAGATCCGTATCGCCGATGGCCGGAGACGAGATAGCCGTCGGCGGTGACGATCAGCGGTTCGTGGAGACCCGCGGCGCGGATGCTTTGATCTAGGCGGGCGTTGTCGGGGTGGTCGCCGTCGTCCGGGTCGATGCCGTCGTAGATCAGCGCGTTTTCCGGGCTGGGCTGGATGGAACTGAGTCGTTTCCTGATGGTCTTGTAACCGCCCGACTTGGCCGGTGATCTGAGGTCGCGGGTCAAGTTGGTCACGAGTTGTTTCCTTTTGCGGCTGATGAGAAGCCCGCCAAGCCGGCCGCTGCGGCGCGGCGGAGGGAGGTTTTCGAGCGATCAACGGGAATCGGGCCGAGATTCGGTTGCGGTTTCCTCGACGTGGCGAATCCAGTCCGCGCCACGGATGTAGCCCCGTCGGCCGTAATAGAGAATTCTCAAACCCCGACGTCGCGCGGCTCGCAGGCCGGTCTTCTTGAGCCCGGTGATTGCCATGAACCGGGGCAACGGATACAACACCTCGGGAAATATCTCGCTCGGGGCGTCGGCGGTCGCGGCCATCTCGAAGGCTCCTCTTAGGGGCGGTTCTGAGTCTCAATCATGATGGCCTAAAAATCGCCGTTTTCACCGATGCAACAATCGCCGCCGGCGAACTTCGCACGGGCAGCGCATGAAAAAAGCCCCGGCTGTCCAGGGCTTCGCTTAGCGAAAAAAGTTGGGGAAAACCTCATGCAAAGTTGAAACGCAAACTTTGCACGCCCAACTTTGGATTTAGAGTGGTATGCCTTTCTGCTTGGCGTACTTTTGGGCGGCCGACCATTGGTAGACGAAACCGCGACCGGACTTTATTCGGGTCCCGAACACGTCGTTTCGCGTAAACAGGCTTTCATTGACATCAAGCAGATCGGCGAGCTTCTTTGCGGTTAACGGCTCGCCATCAGGGAGTCCGCCCTCGCGATATTCCGCTGGAACGTCGCTTTCGGAGCTTGGCGCACCATCGGTAGCGACGGAGTTACACCAGTCGATCACACGGCGCAGGGCAAATTGCGCGTCAGGAATGCTCAACGGCGGTCGGGGAGTCTCGGGAAACGGGAGCCTCTCCTTCGCCGGCACGATATCGACGAGGCGGAGAATGTCCGCGATCAGGCGGTCAGCCCTGTACTTCCCCACCACCAGCAGTTCACGGTCGGGACGCAGTTGGATTTTCTGAAATCGTGGATCATCCAGCCAAGCTTGCCAATTCTCAATTGTCTGTAGATCCTCGACCGATTCCTGGCAAAGGCTCCTTAGCTTTCCCACTGAATCGATGGGAACGGGTGGGGCGTTCAGCCTTCCCAGCATTCCCTCCTCGATTTCCATTTTGAACTGGCGGTCGGCCTCCGCCATCGAAACCTTGCTTTCGGGACGACAGAACGGGTTGATCATTGGATCGATGAAGAAGAGGCCTTGTTGCCCCACCGGGCAACCGCAACCGCTCCCTTCAGCCCGCAGAAGTTTACCCAGTAGCGGGTAAAAGGCGAATCATCTGCCATCCCAGCACCAACGGTTGAGCCGAGCGGCCAGCCGCCGCCGCGCCGTTGGTGCGACCGCAGACGCGGCCGGCCTGAGGGGACCCGGGAGCTACCTCAAACCCGACAAGAGTGTTACCGTAACTGTTACCACGGCGCGGAATTTTCCGCAAAATGCCGTATCAACTGCCGTACATTGTGACAAGCAAAAGCCGCAATGCAAACCCAGTCGCGACCCAGTGCCAGCGACCTAGAGGCACTGAAAATCCGTGTGTCGGCGGTTCGATCCCGCCCCTCACCACTGAATAACGCAAGCATTCGCTTGCGTTTTTGTGCTTCTTGGCAGTTCCGCTGGCGACGACTCGCCGGACTCGCGGAACGGTCCGCGGTTTGCTTCTTTCCTCAGCAGTGGGTGTTCAACTGTCAATTTTGAACCGTCGCTGAGGAAATCAGAGCAGAGATGCCGCTTTATTTTGACTTTGGTTTGTTGATCTTCATCGCCCCGGCGTTGATTCTTTCGCTGGCGGCGCAGATGTGGGTGAAGTCGGCGTACGCCCGGGGGCGGCAGGCGCAGGCCAAGATGAGCGGATACGCCGCCGCCCGCAGAATGTTGGACGCGGCCGGGTTGCGGGACGTGGGAATCGAAGAAACGCCGGGCCATCTGAGCGACCATTACGACCCGCGCGAGAAGGTCCTGCGGTTAAGCTCCGAGGTATACCACAATCACACGCTTTCCTCCGTCGGCATCGCCGCGCATGAGGCGGGGCACGCCCTGCAGGACGCCCGCGGCTATCTGCCGCTGGTGGTGCGCAATTTCGCGGTGCCGGCGGCCAGTTTCGGCAGCAGCGTCGGCATCCTTTTGCTGATTCTCGGCCTGATCTTCAGCAAATGGCTGATGCTGGTGGGGATCGTTCTCTTCTCGGCGGTCGTGTTCTTTCAGGTGGTGAACCTGCCGGTGGAATTCAACGCCAGCCGCCGGGCCAAGGCCCAACTGGTGGAATTGGGGATCGTCGATCCGTATGAAATGGGACCGGTGAAGAGCGTGCTCAGCGCCGCCGCG
>JAHWKS010000078.1 GCA_019347795.1 Planctomycetota bacterium
GCCCCGGATCGGAGAAACTCCCGGCACCGCTCCCGTGCAGCTTGGACGATCTGGCCCTGATCGTCGGTTGGCTCGACGCCGAGTTCTTCCCGCATGATGTCCAGAGAGACGACGGGAAGTTCGCTCCGGTTCTGCCCCAGCCAGCGATCCTTGCCGCTGCCCGGCAGACCGGACATGACGGTCACTTCGCAGGAGAAATCCTCGTGGGGGACGTAATGCAGATTCGGCTCACGCTGCCGAAAAACCGTGAACCGGGCATGGTCCGTAGCGAACGGGTATGGTCGATCGAAGCACCCCGCTTCTTCGGCCGCCAGTTTCCAGAAGTGCAGGTTCTCCTCGGGCCGGGTCATGGAGTCCGTGTCCCGGCCGCGGGTATCCGCGAGAGCGAACAAGTACAAAAGGCGATTGCTGACCAGCCACGACAGACGGACGACCTCGCGAGTCGGCTCGTCCCTTTCGAGCAGAAAAGCTGGGCGACCGTGGTAGCGAACCAGCCGGGCGATCTCTTCACGGGTCACCAGACTGCAGCCGACGTCTCGCAGGACGGCGCGGGCGACATGTTCTCCCTTCACCGCGTGCTTGGGAGACGTTACGCGTCCGGTTTCCGGATCCACCTGGGTCGTCAGCGGCTTGGCGACGTCGTGAAACAGCGCCGTAAAGATCAAAACCGTCTGCTCGTGCGGGTTGAGAGACGACCAGTCTTCAAGCTCGACCAACTGCCGCAGCACCAGCTGAGTGTGCGTCCAGACATCGCCTTCGGAATGCCACTCGGGATCCTGCGCGCAGTTCACCATCGCATGACACCATGGCTGGCCCTCGGCCCATGCGATAGTGTCATCCAGCGAGGCCTGTTTGAGCTTTTCCCAGTTCACGACCAGATGTTCGCACCTTCGGCGAGCTGATTCGGGACCATCGACTGATGCTGCCAATGGACGCTCTGTTTGATCTTCTCAACGAACTCGGGACGGACGCACTTGGCTCGCCCGGTGACGATTCCCTCGTCCTCCCTTCGCAGGTAGAGACCTTCCATGAGGTTGTCGGTTCGTTTCGTGGCCGGATTCTCGAACCGGCTGGCGAACCGGGACGGGCCGATCAAGTCTTCCAGGCCGCTGCGGCTGATCGGGCCCGTGTGGAGGACCGGCACGGTCTGGATTGTTCCTTCGATCAGAGCGATCCGCTGCTTCAGATCGAGAAATGCCTCCTGTTGCTTGTCGTAGATGTCGAACTCGAAGAAGTAATGGGGCAGGCGGCGATAGAAGATCGTGTGACGGGCGTAGAGCCATTCGCCGAACAGAATGAACCGGTTTTCCAGCCGCCCCTCCAGCGCAACGCGCTTCACCGCTGCCCACTGCTTGAACAGATCGTACTGCGGGTGCATTCCCTCCGTTACGAGGTGTCCCCGGCATTGGAGCACCATCTCTCCGGCTTCGGAGAAATGAATGCCGACGTTCGTGCCATCGAGCTTTTCCTCGACGATCAGCGAGTCGTCGGCGATGAACGCCTGAGATTCCGCCTCACCGAGATGCTTATCGTCGTCAGTTCCCTTGGAGCCGAACAGATGGGGCGTCCGGGGGTACTTTACGAACTCTCCATGTGAAGCGCCCATTGTATGGTCCCTCCCACCGGCGGCTGAACGGAGAGTTGACAGCCGCGTTCCCCCACGACTCCTGACGCGCCGCGCTTCGCCAGGTTCAGGTCGATTGTACGAAAAGAGTGCAGACCCGGAAAAAATGTTCGGCCTCGCCAGAAGTTCGAGGCGGAGGCGGTGGACGCCGGAGCGGGGCAACACACGCCGTTTTTCAGCGGCCACGGGCCTCAGCTTGAATTCCGAACCACAGACGGGCCGACCCCAGCCATTTCAAAAGCCGTTTCCGAACGGTGGCGGATATTCGACCCGCCCCTGAACGCCGCCAGCGCACCGGGTACAAGCTCCAGCGCCATCCAGGCGTCACCGCCGCCGAACGGCGACGCCAACGGCCGGGCAAGACCGGCAGAGAATCCAAACCGCCTGTAATACTCAGGGTGGCCGAGGACGACCATCGATCCTATGACCCCGTTCCCGGCACGCCTGAAGTCCCGCTTTGACCAGGTGGCTCCCGATTCCTTGCCGCTGGCGGCCGAGCAAAACTGCCAATGGTGCGAGGGAAACCGCATCAACGATTCCAGCTTCCGTGATGATGGGAAGCGACGAGGCGCTCAAAGCCCTGAGCACGGGCGTGATCTTCGCGGAGATGAACTTCCTGGAGAAGGCCCGCGAGCATATCCTTCAGGCGCTGGAGCTGGATCCGATCGTGCTGGAGCGTGCGCCCGCCCCCGACGAGTGTTGGCTGTACTACGCCAAGGCGTTCGCGGAGACGGACCCGGAGCGGGCGATCGCTGCGTTTCAGCGGTCCGCCTCGCTCAATCCCGCGACGGCGTACCGAGTGGACCAGGCGTGGCGTCTGGCGGATTTGCTCAAGGAGCGGGGACTCGGCTAAGCCGGATGGCGCTGCCGGTCCGGTGCTCCCTCGCCGCGCGGCGAAGCCGTCCGGCAGTTCCCCTTCTTGGCTTCGCCTTGAACCAGCTTGGCGGTCGCACCTGCGGTCAGACTGCCGCGCCAGAAATGTTGTCCCGTACCGCAAAAGGAGGCCTTTGGCAGCTGCCGCATTCGCGCAGCCCAAGGGCTTGCCGGGAGACATCCTACCGCGTCGCCGTGCGAGCGAATGCAGCTGATTGCGATCTCACAACGGCGACATCCCCCTTGGGGCTGCTCAATGATACCGTACCGTTTTGCGCCGCTGTCCCCAGCTGACATGCCTACCAAACCCTGAAAAAAGCAGCCAGATCCGAGCGGTTGCAATGGAGGTTTTTGGCGGTACAATCTTTGAAAACCTTCGGGAAATCAGGTGTTTTCGGGACTCCCCAATTCAAGCTCATAACCTCGAGGTCGCAGGTTCGAATCCTGTCCCCGCAACTTGATCGACGGGCAGTCCGTGCATCCGCGCGGCGGGCTGATGGCGGCCCTCATCGAAGCGGAGGAAGCCGGCGATCGACTTACCGAAGACGAGCTGGCGGCGATGGTCTTTCTGCTCCTGGCGGCGGGCCATGAAACGACGCTACACCAGATCGCCCTCAGCGTGTTGACGCTCCTGGATCATCCGCAGCAACTTGCGGAGCTGACCGCCGACTGGCGCCTGGGGGACTCGGCGGCCCAGGAGCTGCTGCGATACGTTTCATTCGCCCAGGTCAGCAAGCCCCGCTACGCCCGCGAGGACACCGAGTTTCACGGGCAGCCGATCCGCCGCGGCGAGATGCTTTTCGCTTGCCTGGCCGCCGCCAACAGCGATCCCCGCGTCTTCGCAGATCCCGAGCGGCTGGACCTCCATCGGCAGCCGAACCGCCACCTCGCCTTCGGCGCCGGCATTCATGTCTGCCTCGGGGCCAAGCTCGCCCGCGTCGAGACGGCCATCGCTTTGGAGCGGCTCTTCACCCGCTTCCCCGACGTTCACCTGGCGGTGCCCCGCAGCGACCTCCGCTACTCCGTCCGTCCCGGCACGCGCGGCCTTCTGGAGCTGCCGGTCCGTTGGTAAAATCGAGGCGGGATGATGGCATGACCTTTCGGCGGCCATTCTATCTTTACCAGTCTTCCAGGACCATCGCCGTGGATCTCGAGGGACTTCGCGAAGCGATCAACCGCGTCCCCTTCGAGCGGTTTACGATCAAACTTGCCGATGGAAGTTCCGTTTCTGTGAATCACCCCGAATATGTCGCCGTGGGTAAACGACGGGCCGTCGTCATTCAGGAAGACGATTCCGTCTGCTGGCTGGAGCCCCTGCTGGTGGTTTCTCTCGAGTGGCCGTCGCCCAAATCGAAGCGCGGCGGCAACGGCTCGTCCAAGCCGCGGCGCGACAAGTCGTGACCGCGCGGAGTTACACTACGGGTGCTCATCGTATGGACATAGCTGGAGTCGGCGAAGCGCTGCACACGCAGCCTTTTGAGCCATTCGTGATCCGGTTGGCCGATGGCCGATCCCTGCCGGTCCCACACCCGGATTTTGTGGCGCTAACGCCGCGACGAGTCATCGTTGGCGCCGAAGACGATTCCTGGTCCATCGTCGAGCCCCTGTTGATCGTTTCGTTGGACAAGCTGTCCAGTGAAGGCAAGGCCGGCAACGGAAAGAAAAAACGCCGAGGCGGGTCTTGACCGTCGTCGCATTTTTGGGAGGCAGGGAATCCGATCGATCTCATCACTGACGCACTGACGCCTTGCACGCGGCGGCAGGGGCGTCATAATGGGAACATGCATCGTCGTTCGCGATACGTCTGGTTCTCCTTTACGTTCCCCTGGTTTCCAGGGGCCGAGGGCGGTGCGGTTTCTCTTTGAATGCGTGGATTCTGTCGGAGAAAATCACCGGCCCCGCGGCCCACCCGCCGCGGGGCTTTTTTTATGCTGGGATCGGCCGATGCTTGCGCCCCGCTTTCATCCCTCGTTCCGCAAGGAGTTGTTTTCGATGATCGTCGTCATGGAAAAAGGCGCCACCGGTGAGCAGGTGGAGCACATGGTTCAACGCGTCGCCGGCTTGGGACTCAAGCCGCACGTGATCTACGGGACGGAGCGGACCGTGATCGCCGCCATCGGCGAGAAGCGGGAGCAAATGAAGGAGTCGCTGGAAAGCGGACCCGGCGTCTCGGCCGTGATGCCGATCCTGGCGCCGTACAAGATCGCCAGCCGCGAGGTGAAGCCGGAGCCGTCGATGGTCGCCGCCCGGGACCTGCAGATCGGCGCCGGGCGGTTGGGAGTGATCGCCGGTCCGTGCAGCGTCGAGAGCGAGGAGCAGATCATCTCCTCCGCCCGGGCGGTGAAAGCCGCCGGCGGGGCGGGCTTGCGAGGCGGCGCTTTCAAGCCCCGCACCAGCCCCTACAGCTTCCAGGGGATGAAGGAGGAGGGACTCAAGCTGCTGGCCGCCGCCCGCGAGGAAACCGGCCTGGCCGTGGTGACCGAGGTGATGGCGTGCGAAGACGTGGACCTGGTGGCGGGCTACGCCGACGTGCTCCAGGTCGGCGCCCGCAACATGCAGAACTACCGGCTGCTGGAGGCGGTGGGGAACGTCGACCGCCCCGTGCTCTTGAAGCGCGGCCCCAGCGCCACCATGGATGAGCTGCTCCTGGCGGCCGAGTACATCCTCAACGAGGGCAATCCCAACGTAATGCTCTGCGAGCGGGGCATACGCACCTTCGAGTCGCACACCCGCTTCACATTGCCGCTGGCGACAATCGCCTACCTGCACCGCAAGACGCACTTGCCCGTGGTGATCGACCCCAGCCACGGCACGGGACACGCCTACCTCGTCCCCGACATGGCCGCCGCCGCGGTGGCCGCCAAGGCCGACGGCCTGATCATCGAGATCCACCCCGACCCCGAAAGCGCCCTCAGCGACGGCTACCAATCCCTCAACTTCGACCAGTTCGCCGAAACCATGACCACCATCCGCCGCATCGCCGACGCAGTGGGGCTGGCGATGTGAAGCTTGGAAGAAGGACGGCTATACATCGCATAGGGCCACGGCCTGCTTCAGGCCGGCGAGCGGGTCGCGGGTGGGGATGAACTCCTGGCCGACGAAGCCGTCGTAGCCGATTTCCAGGAGGGCCTGCATGATGGGCGGGTAGTTGATCTCCTGCGGGTCGTCCAGCTCGCCGCGGCCGGGGTTGCCGGCGGTGTGGATGTGGCCGAGGTAGTCCTTGTGCTGGCGGATGCGGCGGATCACGTCGCCGTCCATGATCTGCACGTGGTAGATGTCGAACAGCAGCTTGAGGTTCTCCGAGCCGACTCGCTTGATGATGTCGATGCAGTACTCCGTGTTGTCCCCCTGGTAGCCGGGATGCCCTTTCATGGGATGCGAGTCGTCCCGGGTGTTGAGCATCTCCAGGCAGATGGTGATCCCCTTCTGCTCCGCATAGGGGACGATCTCCTTGAAGCCGGCGACGCAGTTGTCGGCGCCTTCATCGTCGGGAATGTCTTCGCGCATCCCCGTGAAGGCGATCACGCGCTGGAAGCCATGCTCGGCGCAGGCGTCGATGGCGTCGCGCGTGGCCTTGAGCACCCGCTCGCGGTATTTGGGATTGTTGAAGCCTTTCGCGAACGGCGGATCGGGGCTCATGTCCACCGAGGCGATGGCGCACTCCAGGCCGTTCTCCTTGAGCAGCGGAAAGAACTTGGGCGAGATCAGCTCCACGCTGCGGCAGCCCAGCGCGCGGGCGATGCGGATCGTCTCCGGAACATCCCAGTGCTGGTTAAAGCACCACTGCACCACCGACTGCTGAATGCGGCCGTTCTCGACGACCTTCTCGGGCGAGGAAGCGTCTTCCGCGCGGGAAGTGCGGGTAAGAAGCGCAGCGCCGGCGGCCGCGGCGACCCCAAGCAGACCACGGCGGCTGAGACGATCCGGAGATGGGGGGGATTTCGATTCGGACATGACGGGCCTCGGCAGGAAAGGAGGAGAAGTGCCTGAGGCGGTAATTGTACTTGCCGGCGCTGCCCAATCGTAGTGCGGGCGGCTCGCCTGCCAATGTAGGTCACTCGCTCCGCGAGTGACCAACGGCGTGCGCCAGTACGGCGAGGCGCCCACGAGCACGTCGCTGTCGCGACGCGTTGGTCGCTCGCGGAGCGAGCGACCCACACAGGGCCTAGCGAATCGCGTGGTTGTAGAGGAGGCGGAATTCCCAGTCGTGCTGTTTGTCGCCGGTGATCGGCGCCGCCACGCCGGCGGAGACGACGCCGCCGGGGAGAATCGCCGAGCCGCCCACCACCACGTCCAGGTTCTCCACCGTGTCCGACGGCATGCCGACCTGGAGGCTCCCCAACCGCACCACGTCGGGCCGTCCCAGTCCTTGCGCGTAGTGGAACTCCAGCGTCGGCGCCAGGGCCACCAGGTCCAGCGGTCCCCGCGGCGTATGCGGAGAGCGATACAGCCACAGACCCGTCGCCACATCGAGGTAGAAGCGATCGGCGTCCTTCAAGTCGGGCGCCGCCACGAGCGGTCCGCCGGCGGCGAGCGTCGGATTGCCGCGCACCGAGTTGCCGTTGGCGTCGATGTCGAACTGCGCGAACATCTGGCCCCACAGCAGCGGCGAGTCGAACATCGCCCCCACGAACGGGAGCAGGTGGATCGATTCATTTTCCACCTCCAGCACCCGCGTGCCGTCGGCGAGCGAGACGATCGTGTCATCCGCGGTGGGAAACGTCATCTGCAAGCCGCCGCTGAAGGCGAACCCCGACGTGCGGAACAAGAGCGCCTTCAAAGCCAGCGAGGCGTTGCCGTACTCGCCGTTTCCTTCCGTGAATGGGGCGTCGGCCGAGATGGCCGAGTCGGCGGTGAGCGCGATCGGCATCCGCAGCTCCAAAGACGCCATGCCGCCGAAGAACGCCCGCTCCAGCCCCGGCGTGAAGCGATGGAAGGTGAAGCCTCCCGCGAGATCCTCGTCGTCCAAGAGGCTGTAATCGAGGAACGCCCGCGTCCTTGGCAGCACGGACCCGTTCTGAGCGATCTTCGTGCGGCCGGTGAGGCTCGTGCTGCTGGGGTGCGGAATCACCAGCATGAGCGGGGCCCGCATGAACAGGTAGCGGAACTGCAACTGAAAACCGTTGAACGGCTGGGCGCCCGCGACCGCCGTCACGTCGCCGTCCACCGCCGGCAACAATATGGAGGGATCCTGGCCAACCGTTTGCGACTGGAACAGGATCGGCGTATTGCTGACAAATACTCCTTGTCCCCGATCGTGGACCACCGTTCCGGGAAAGGGCGCGTTGGCGGCGACCACTGCCGTCACGCCGGGAACCTCCGGCAGCCCCGTAAACGTGTCCGGAAAACCGTCGCCGCTGGCGTCCGCCGGCGGCGGGGTGGAAGTCACGCCGGCGATGTCGGGCAGCAGCGGATTCGGGACCGCCGACATGAACGAGAACGTCACCGGCTGCGCGGCGTCCGGAACTTGGGCCGTGGCGCCGGTGTAGGTGGCGAAGAACTGCGTGAGGGGGAAGCTGGTGATGTCGAGCTGCGTGGCGAAGGGGCCTTCGTGCGTGCCCATCATCATCGGCACAGAGTACAACGTCCCGCAGAAGCCCGGATCGAGGTTGTACGGGGCGCGGAGCCCCTCCAAACCGTCGGCCAAGATTCCCCGCACCTCCTGCCCTGTAGCCGGCGCGGCGGCGGCAAGAATTAGCGATGCGGCGAGCATCGCGGCCCAACGGCGGATCGGCGTGTGATGTAGCTCTGGCACAGGGTCCCCCCCGCGGAAGTCTTGCCGTCAAAACAAACCCGGCGCGCGGCGCGCGTTAAAGGCTAACGATTTTGTCGGCAGGTTCGGTTGTAAGGCTTTAAGCGAATAGACGGCCGCCGCCATCGCATTCCGGGGTGGTTACGCAGACGGCGCCGTTTTGAGAGAATGGCGAAAACTTTCTAGATCAAAGGCGCCGACGGAGTCGATCAACCTCCCAAGGATGGCCTGCCCGGCACGGATGCGCTCGCCTCGCTTCCATCTTCTGCCGCATCCCATGGCCCGAAAGCACGAACCTCCTCCATCGCCGGCGGCTGCGCCCGGCTCGGCCGCCCGGACGATCGTCAGCCTGCTGCTGTTCGTTCATCTCGTCTGTCTGTTCGTCGCGCTGGCGAGCAACTACTTGATGTCGCCGATGCAGATTCGGCTGCTCAACGTCCTGGCGCCGTACATCCAGTTCTTCAAGATCCAGCCCACCGCGCCGTATCACTTGACCGACGGCACGGAGATTTCGCACGATCACGTCCTGGAGGTCGAAGTCACCGCCGGGCCGCAGAAGGGTGAGATCGTGCGTCTGCCGGAAGGCGGCGTCTCCGGATGGGCGCCGCGACAACGGGAGCAGACGCTGGCCCGCACCGTGGCGGTGACCAGCTACTTCGGCGCCGAGCAGAACACGGCGGCGCTCGCGAAGGCCCTGGGGACGCGAATGCTGGATCTGGGCGAGAACGAGGAAGTGGTGGTCCGCTGCTTTCGCCGGCAGCCGCAGGAGCGGTTATTCGATGCGACCAGCGCCGCCACCCCCGCCGACCCAAGCGACGACGCCTACCTGAACGCCGTCTACGAGGCCCGCGTGTGGCGCGACCAGTACGGCCAGGTGCAGCTCCTGAAGATCGAAGAACGCGAAGTGGTGGCGCCTCTGGAGAAGCAATCCTCATGATCGACGCAGTTCAACGTTATTTCACGCGGCTCGCGGAGGGCTTCGGCCAGGGATGGAACCGCTTCTGGTTCACGCCCAGCGACCCGTTCACGGTCTGCGTGCTGCGGATCGTGGCCGGCGTGGCCGCGCTGTACTTCGTCGGCGCGCACAGCTTCGGCCTGGTGGAGTGGTTCGGCCCCAATGGCTGGCTTCCCACGGCGACGGTGCAGCGCGTGATGGAAGCGGCGCCGGGGGAAGGGGCGGGCTATCAGCTCTCGTACCTGAACCTGATCTCCTCGCCGACGCTCTTGTGGATCCTCCACGCGGTCGGCCTGGTCATCATTGCGACGTTCGCGCTGGGGCTGTTCACGCGGGTGACAAACGTCCTGTCGCTGCTGGTGGTGCTGGCGTACATCCACCGGGCGCCGATGGTGGCGGCGCAGTTCGAGCCGGTGTTGGCCTTGATGTTGTTCTATCTCTGCTTCGCGCCTTCGGGACGATATCTCTCGCTCGACAGCCGCCGCGCGAAGCGCGATCCGGAGCGCGACAATCGCTCCTGGGGCGCCACGGTCAGCCTGCGCTTGGTCCAGGTTCACATCTCGGCGCTGTACCTGATGATGGCCCTCACGAAACTCGGCGCCGAGACGTGGTGGGAAGGGGGCGCCGTGTGGTGGCTGATGGCCCAATCGCAGTCGCGGCTGGCCGACCTCACCTTCGTCCGCAACAACCTGATGCTGATCAACGCCTGGACGCACGCGATCGTGCTGTTCGAGCTGGCCTACGGCGTCTTGATCTGGAAGCGTCTCGCCCGCCCGCTCTTGATCGCCCTCTCCGTCGTGCACTGGCTGTTGATGGCCCTGCTGACCGGCCTGGTCGGCTACTGCGTGCTGATGATCTTCGCGGGAGCGGCGTTCATTCCCGCGAGCACGCTGCGGTCGCTGCTGAGATGCGGCGGCGACCGTGAAGCCGCGGCCGAAACGGAGGATGCGAAAGAAACCGCCGCCGTGGCGTAATGCTCACCACACGGTGTAGCCGCCGTCGATCACGAGCGCCGCGCCGGTCATATACCGGGCGGCGTCGCCGGCGAGGTAGACCGCCAGCGGGCCGAGATCGTCCGGGTCGCCGAGTTCCCCCATCGGGATCTGCTTGCGGAATGTCTCGATCGCCTGCGGGTTCACGTCGAGCCAACGGCGGTTCGGCTCGGTCATGAAGCCGCCCGGGCAGATGGCGTTCACCGTCACTCCGTGCTTCGCCCAGTCGGACGCCACGGCGCGGGTGAACTGGATCACCGCGGCTTTGCTCGTCTCGTAGCTGCGGCCGCCGATGTCGCGGTTGGCGACCAGGCCGGAGATCGACGCGATGTTGATCACCCGTCCTCCTTGCCCGCGGCGGACCATCGCCCCGCCGATTATCTTCGTGCAGAGAAACGTGCTGGTGAGGTTCAGGTCCAGGATGCTCCGCCACGTTTCCAGCGGCATCTCTTCCGTGGGAACATCGACGCGCCGGCCGCCGACGTTGTTGATCAGAATATCGAACGGGCCGTGCTTCTCCAACGCGTCGCGGCAAACCCGCTCGCACGTTTCCGGCTGCGACATGTCGCCTTCGAGCGTGAAGGCTTGACGGCCCAAGTGCCGGATTTCCTCCGCGGTCGCCGCCAGGCTCTGCGAATCCCGTCCGACTAAAGCGACGTCCGCGCCCGCATCGGCGATGGCCAGCGCCATCGCGCGTCCCAGTCCCCGGCTGCCGCCGGTGATAAACAGCCGCCGGCCGTCCAGACGAAAGCGATCGAAGATGCTCATCAGCAATCTCCCAAGTCGCGGCGCCGCGGTTGCAGGAAGCGGCCCGTCTGCCGTAACGTGAATGTAGGTTACACGCTTGCGACAGCAAGCGGAAGGCATTATCGAACACTGGTTCATGACTGCGGCTCGCTGTCGCGAGCCGTTGGTCACTCGCGGAGCGAGTTACCCACATTAACACTTCCGGCGCCGCCACACACTGCCCAACCCCACGCATCCATGTTCCAAGTCACGCGCA
>JAHWKS010000079.1 GCA_019347795.1 Planctomycetota bacterium
CCCGGACACCAACCCCGCCCCGGCCGATGACCCCCCCGGCGCGCCTCCCGCCGCCCACCCCCATGACACACAAGCCCCGCCCGCCGCCGACCCGTTCGGCGCGCCTCCCGCGGCTGAGCCGGAGGAGAAAGAAGAGCCGGCCGGGGACGATCCCTTCGGCGCTCCGCCTCCTGCGGCCGAGCCGGAGGCGCCGGCGAGTGATGATCCCTTCGGGGCGCCGCCGGCCGCCGAGTCCGGCGCCGCTGCGGATGACATCTTCGGCGCCGCGCTCCCGGACGATTCCGGCGACGTGGCCGACAGCGAGGAGCCGGCCCCCGCCGATGACGCCGCGGGTTCGCTGGACGACCTCTTTGCACCCCCGCCGGCGCCCGAGCAGCCGGCCACCGAGGAAGCGAAGGAGCCCGCCGCCGATCCATTCGGCGCCGCCGACTCGCTCCCCGAGCGCCTGTGGACCGACAACACCGGCACGTTCGAAATCCGCGGCCGCTTGGCCGGGGCGCTGGATGAGAAGATTCGCATCCTCAAGGACAACGGCCGCTACACAACCGTGCCGATGCGGCGTCTAAGCGACGCCGACCAGCAGTACGTCGCCGAGCGCGTCGCCGAGATGCGCAACCAAGAAGAAAGCCTGATCGCCGGCCAATAGTCGCCCGGCATCAGCGCAGCAAAGCAACGGGCCGCGAAGCGCCTTCGCTTCGCGGCCCGTTTCGTACTTACAGCAGTTACTCGCGTTCGAGGATCGCGCGGATGGTGGTGCGGCCGCCGGATTCGAGGGCGAAGTCGCGGATGTAGGGGGCGAAGCCTTGCTTGGTGATCCGCAGGCGGTAGAGGCCGGGCGCCGCGTGGAAGTTCACCTCGTCCGCCGCGAGCTGACGCAGCTCCAGGACGCTGGATTCGTCGAACACCTCCACCAGCGCGTCGCCCGGGTAGACTTCGAGCGAAACCGATCCGCCGCGATCCAGCCGCGCCGCCAGCCCCAATCCGGCCGCGATGGCGATGCTCGCCGCCACGCACGCCACGCCCGCGGAGAGCGAGTTGCGAGTTCGCCGCCGAGGACGCACGTTGACGGGCGCAGGCGCCGCCGTTTCCACCGGAATGCAAGGCTGCTGCGGTGGAACCGAGGAAGCCGGGAGCTCCCGCTCGCGAGGCATTTCCGACGCCGCGGGCCAGACCCGCGCCACGACCGCCAATGGCGGCCCGGCGATCGCCGCGGCGGGAACGGCGGCCAGCGTCGCCTCGTCGTCTTCAGTTCGCCAACGCGAACGCCTCACCGGCGCGAGCGGCGAAGAAGCAATCGCCGTCACCGTGTCGGAAACGGGCGATGCCTTATCGGCCGTGGGGCGGGACGCCGCCGCCGCGGCGGGGAGCGGCGCAAGCTCCAGATCTCCGATCACCGCCCGCAACGAGGCATAGCGGTGCTCGATGTTCTTGGCCATCATCCGCCGGCAGATCGCGTCGAGCTGGCGCGGCACGTCGGAGCGTTTCTCGCGAAGCGAGGGAATCGGCGCCCGCAGGTGCGCCAGCAGTACGTCGAAGTCCGATTCGCCCGCGTAGGGCATCTCGCCGGCGAGCATCCGGTAGAGCGTGCAGCCGAGGGCGTAAATGTCGCACTCGGGGCTGGCGTTTTTAGGATCGAGGGCTTGCTCGGGCGCCATATAGTGCGGCGTCCCTAGAAGCTGGCCGCTGTGGGTAAGCCGCTCGCTGGCGGGATCATCGGCGGCGGCGGCGACGCGGGCGATGCCCATGTCGAGGATCTTAATCTCACCCCCGGGACCGACCAGCAGATTGGACGGCTTGATATCGCGGTGGACGACGCCCTTCGCGTGAGCGTACGACAGCGCGCCGGCGGTCTGCATCACGATGTTCACCGCCTGCGCCACCGAGAGCGGACCGTGCTCGTGAAGGTAGGCTTCCAGGTTCGGCCCGTCTACGTACTCCATCGCGAGGAAGTGCGTCTCGCCGTCGCGGCCGGAGTCGAGGGCGCGGACGATGTTCGGATGGCGCAGCCGCCGGGCCGCCCGCACTTCCCGCTGAAATCGCTCCAAGTGGCGCGGCGAGTCGGTCCACTGGCTGCGGAGCACCTTGAGGGCCACCCAGCGACGCCGCGGGCGGTCCCAAGCCCGGTACACGCGGCCCATGGCGCCGGCGCCGAGCCGCTCGGCCAGCACGTAATCGCCGATCACCAGCGCATCGAGCCGCCCTCGTTGAATTTTGGCGGCCTGGTACTGCGTGAGCTGGCCGCCGGCGACCAGTTGCTTCAAGAATCGCTCGCCCCGCCGCAGCCGCGGCTCCTTCCGCAGCCGATGACGCCACAGCGCCCCCTCGCGGGCCGGCATCAGCCGCCACGCAATGAGCTGCTCGACGATTTCCTCAGGGGATAGCGACATGGAAGGCAGCCCGTCCGGACAACGTGGATCGATCCCCACCTTGGAGCCGTTTTTGCCGGCTGACCGGCTCTTCGCAACCGCCGGCGAGGCTCATTCCTACCCTATTAATGGCCGTCGGGGCATCCAATGTTTCGCAACCGCTCCAGAACGCACAAAACTCAAGGGATTCCAGCGTGTTGGACGGATTGACGCTCGAGAAGTTCCGGAATCGGGCTGGGCAAGCGCTCCAGGGCCTGTACGCTGGGGACGCCGCCGGGGGGGATGACTAGCTCGATCGGTGGGTCCGCCAAGTCCTGGGCGTAGAAGCGGTTGCTGGGAAAGATGTCGGCGGGGTAGGTGAAGTTGTCCAGCATCGCCAATGCGATACAGTGCGACGCCCCGACCGCGCTCTCCAGCATTCCGCCGACCCAGCACGGTATGGACGACGCGCGGCAGAGATGGTGGATGTCGGCCGCGACGGTGAGTCCGCCCACCCGGCCGGGCTTGATGTTGATCATGCGGCAGCTCTTGAGGGCAATCGCTTGCTCCGCCTGCCGCAGCCCGGCGATCGTCTCATCCAGGCAGATCGGCGTGCGCAAGTGCGACTGCAGCTCCGCGTGCTCCAGGAAGTCGTCGTGCGCCAGCGGCTGCTCGATCATGGCCAGGCCCAACTCGTCGATCTCGCGGAACATCGGCAGATCGCTCAGACGGTAGCCGGCGTTGCAGTCGATGTGCAGCGTCAAATCGGGATGCCGCTCGCGGACCGCCCGGAGCATGGGAAGGTCCCAGCCGGGGCGAAACTTGAGCTTCACGCGCGCGAAGCCCTGCTCCACGGCGGCGTCCACGTGGGCGAGCAGCTCTTCCACGGAGTCCATCACGCCGAAGTCGGCGCCGACGGGAACGAGGTCGCGCTGGGCGCCGAGGGCCGTGTGCAGCGGTACGCCGGCGTGCTGGGAATAGAGGCTCCACCAGGCGGCGTCGAGGGCCGCCTTGGCGAACGGGTTGCCTTTGAAGATCGCCAGCCGCTGTTGCAGTTGATGAGCGTCGGCGATGTCCTGGCCCACCAGGTGCGGGGCCAGCCAGTCGCGCAGTACGGCGAAGACGCCGCCGGCCCACTCGCCGCTGTAGCAGGGCGCCGCCAGCGGCGACGATTCGCCCCAACCGGTCAGCGACCCGCTCTCGATGCGGCACAGGATCGAATGAACCTCCGCATCCTCGCCATACGCAGTGCGCCACGGGGCGATCAGCGGCATCGCAACGTGGTGCAGTTCGATGCGGTCGATTTTCATCGGCTCACCTTCGCGATATCAGCAACCGGCAAAAAGTTTGGACCAAAGCTGACTCCAAAAAAAAGCAACGAAACGCAACCGACGCGAGAGGCGCAAAGGGCGCAAAGGCACGTGTCTTTTGCAACGCCGCGCGCGTCGGCGCAGGCGGCCAGGCGAGCCAGGGCGCACACGCTTGCGTCTTTTGTGTCTCTTGCGACTTTTGCGTTAGCTTCTTTCCGGCGCAGGTTCCACCTTCTGCTGACGAGACAAAAAAAGAGCGAGCGGCCGTGACTCATCACCGCCGCCCGCCTTATGCATATCGCAACTGGGATGCCCGGAAACTTAAAAGCTATCCACCACCTCACGCCCGCGCCGGCTACCGAGGGCGCCCCAAATTCCGTAGGGACCGAGGGGCGGTGGAACGGGACCGGATTTCACGTTGGCCGGCTCAGGGTTGTTTGGATCGCCGGCGTCGATTTGCTCGGAGATCATCCGCGATGAACCATCGCAGAACAGCACGGCCACGCCGCCGGTGTGATAGCTTGACGGCGTGAAAATTCCTTTGCTCTGCTCAAGGTGGTTGGGATGCGGATCAATGCAACTAGGCGAGTTTGGAGGCAGAATGGTCGATATCGCCGCGAAAACCGGCCCGCCGTCGTGCCATCGCCGGCCGCTAAAGGCATGAGTATTCCCGGGCGTCAGGGTTCCATTTCCGGCGTCAGCGGCGGCGCACTGGGCTGCCGTCAAGCCAGAAATCGCCTTAATCCCGCCCTTAATCTCATTGCTATCAAACGCCCGCACCCGCTCGGACATGGCGACCGTGTTGCTTGTGCCATCCAGGAAATCGGCGGTGCGAACTCGGGAATTGTGGCCAAACACCCCACGCGGTTCTTTGGCGGGAAACCGGGGCGGCAGCGCCGGGGGAAAGGGGCCGGAATCGGTGCTCCAGATCGAGTCGCCGGCGGAAAACGCATAGTTCGTTTCCCCAAATCCGCTGCCCGTGGCGCCCGCGGGTTCGTCCGAGGGACAAATTAAACCTTCAATCTGAGTTGCCCACAACGGCCAAGTTACATCGGGGCCAGGACCTCCCTTTGGTCCGGCCGATCCGCCATAGATCGTTTCGTACAGCGGCAATTGCTCCAAGTGCGGGAGCAAGAGGATCATGCCGCTGAGTCGGCTGGCGTTATTGTTGGGGGATGCAGGATCGTTCGTGCCCCCATCCGTGCCCCCTTGCCGCCAGGGATAGTACTGCTGGGCGATCTCGTACTGCTGGATCGCCAGCCCCAGTTGCTTCAACTGGTTCAGGCACTGCGTGCGGCGGGCGGTTTCGCGGGCGGCCTGCACCGCCGGCAACAAGAGGCCCACCAGAACGCCGATGATGGCGATCACCACCAGCATCTCAACAAGCGTGAAGCCGCGAAGGGGAGTGGTCCTGCGCATCTCAAAGCTCCTCTGTTCCACCGGAAGAAGGGCGTCGGTCGGCCGGCGATGAAAAGTCGGGACGAGTCTTCGCTTTTGCGAATTTGTCAAGATTTATTAGTAACAGACTGCGCCGCTAGCGTCAACTAAATGCGGTGCGATATATTAGGAGGCTTCCAGGCCGAGAGGGCTGCCCGCTTTTTCCCTTCGCGTTGGATACGGCTGGTCGATGCGTCACATTGGATCGCTCCCGTCGCGGGAGGAGGCGGCTCGCTTCGCCGATTACCTGCTCACGCAGGGAGTGGAAGTCAAAGCCGAGGAGGATCCCGCCGGCTGGGCGATCTGGGTCCGCGACGAGAACCAGCTCGACGTCGCCCGCGAAGAGCTGGAGCAGTTCTCCGAGGCCCCCGACGACGAGCGTTACCGGCAGGCCTCAGGCTCGGCGGCGGCCCTCCGCCGCGAGGAGCAGAAGCGGCAGGAGGAGTATCGCCGCAAAACGCACGAGATGCGCGACCGCTGGAATCGGCCCGTCATGCAGCGCCGCCCGCTCACCGTGGTGCTGATCGTGCTGAGCGGCCTGGTTACCCTGCTCTCCGGCATGGGCGACAACTGGGAAATCGCCGGAGAGTTGAGCTTCGTGGAGATCAATCGCAACGAGCAGGGGGCGCCGGTGCATCCCGTCGATGGCTTCCACGACATCAAGCAAGGACAGCTCTGGCGGCTGGTGACGCCGATCTTCCTGCACTTCGACATCCTCCACGTGCTCTTCAACTGCTACTGGGTCTTCCTCCTGGGAGGGATGATCGAAGAGCGACGCGGCGCCTGGCGGCTGGGGGCGATGGTGCTGGCGGTCGCCGTTATCTCCAACGCCGCGGAGTACAGCTTCACCGGCAACCCGGTGTTCGGCGGCATGTCGGGCGTGGTGTACGGGCTGCTGGGGTACATCTGGATGAAGATGCAGTTCGATCCCAAGGCCGGGTTCTACTTGGAGCCTTCTACGATTTTGATCCTGCTGGCGTTTCTGTTGATCTGCCTGACCGGCATCTTTCCGCGCATCGCCAACACCGCCCACGTCGCGGGCTTGTTGGTGGGCATGGCGGTCGGCTACGCCCCGACGCTCGTCCGCGGGTTGAGGTCGTAGCGGCCCGAAGGACTATCGCAAACACTCCGCCAGTGCGTCGATCTCGCGGCGGGTGCGCTTTTCGGTGACGGCCACGAGGAAGCAGTCGTCCAAGTCGGGATACCAGCGGCCCAGCGGCGTCCCGGCCAGAAAGCCCGCGTCTTGGGCGGAGGCGAGCAGCTCGGCCACCCGGCCTTCGCGATCGCGCACCACGAACTCTTTGAAGAACGGCTGATCGTACTGAAGCGACAGCCGCGGACCTCCCGAAAGCTTTTCGGCCGCGTAGTGCGCCTTGCGCGTGCAATGCTCCGCCGCCTCGCGGAGGCCGTGCGGCCCCAGCAGCGAGAGATAGACTGCGGCCCGCAATGCGAAAAGTCCCTGGTTCGTGCAGATGTTGCTGGTCGCTTTCTCGCGGCGGATGTGCTGCTCGCGGGTTTGCAGGGTGAGCACCCAGCATCGCCGGCCGCGGCGATCGGTGGTTTCCCCCGCGATGCGTCCCGGCATCTTGCGGACAAACTGCTCCCTGCAGGCCATGATCCCCAGGTACGGCCCGCCGTAGGACATGGGCGAGCCGAGCGATTGCCCTTCGGCGATCGCCACGTCGGCGCCCAAGTCGCCGGGCCGCTTCAAGAGGCCGAGGCTGATCGGATCGAACGACACCACCAGCATCGCCCCCGCCTCGTGCGTCGCGCGGGCGATCGCCTCGACGTCCTCCAAACAGCCGAAGAAGTTCGGGTGCTGGATCAGGACGCACGCCGTCTGATCGTCGATCAGCGACGCGAGCGCCTTGGGCGACACCGCCCCTTCCGGCGCCGGGGCGGTGACCAGCTCCGTCTCCAGGTTCGCCAAGTAGGTTTCGAGAATCTGGCGATACTCCGGATGCACGCTGGCGGCGGCCACCACTTTGCCGTGGCGGCGGGTGGCGGTGACGCACATCAGGGCCGCCTCGACCGCCGCGCTGCCGCCGTCGTAGAGGCTGGCGTTGGAGACATCCAATCCCGTCAATTGACAGATGAGCGTCTGATACTCGAACGTCGCCTGGAGGTTGCCCTGGCTTACCTCCGGCTGATAAGGCGTGTACGACGTGTAGAACTCGCCGCGCGAGCCAATCGCGTCCACGACCGCGGGAATGAAATGGTCATAGCTCCCGCCGCCGAGAAAGCAGACCTTGCTGCCGGCGTGCTCGTTCTGTTCGGCCAGGTCCGAGAAATGCTGCGTCAGCTCCAATTCGCACAACGCCGGCGGAAGCGCCAGCGGCCGCTTGAGCCGCATCGCCTCGGGGATGACGTCGAACAGCTCCTCGACCGACCCGGCGCCGATCGCCTCCAGCATGGCCCGCTGATCTTCGGGCGTATTGAACAAGTACGGCATCGAGACAAACAACCCAATTCGAGATCGCAACTGATTAGTGGCGGGGCTTGCCCCGCGCGCCTCGCTTGCTGTCGCAGCGATTGGTCACTCGCTCCAGCGAGTGACCCACATCACCCCGCCTCCTCGCACTGCTTCTGATAGGCGGCGTAGTCGAGCAGCTTGTCCAGTTCGCTCTCATCGGCGACTTTCAGCTTGACGATCCAGCCGGCGCCGAAGGCGTCCTCCTGGAGCGTCTCGAGCTTATCCGGTAGGCCGCTGTTGACCTCGATCACCTCGCCGCTCACGGGGCTGTAAATGTCGCTCACGGATTTGACCGACTCGATCTCTCCCAGCGACTCCCCCGCCTTCACCTGACGGCCGACCTCCGGCAGCTCCAGGAACACCAGATCGCTTAACTGCTCGACGGCGAAGGCCGAGATGCCGACCGTTCCCACGGCCTTCCCGCCATCCTTCTCAACGTGGATCCATTCGTGCGTCGGCGCGAAAAGCAAATCTTGCGGTTTCACAGTTCCATTCCTCGTGCTTATGTCTTCCGGCGGTAAAAAGGCAACTTCCCGACTTGGGCCGACTCGCGTCGGCCGCGGATGTCCACTTCCAGCGGCGTTCCCACGCGGCTTGCTTCCCGGGCGACATAGCCCATCGCGATCGGCCGCTCCAACGTCGGCGAAAAGGCGCCGCTGGTGACTTCGCCCACCTGCCGATCTTCGGCGAAGATCGTATATCCTTGCCGGGCCGCCCGCCGGCCGGAAAGCTCCAGCCCCACGCGAACCAGCATCGCGGCGTCATCTTGAAATCCCGCAATTGCGTCGCGGCCCACGAACTCGCGATCCTTCAAGTTCACCGCGAACTTCAGCCCGGCCTGCAGCGGGTTGATTCCTTCGGTCAGCTCGTGTCCGTAGAGCGGCATCGCCGCTTCCAAACGCAGCGTATCACGGGCGCCAAGCCCGGCCGGCTTCACTCCCGGCTCGGGAACGTCGATCGTCTTGGCCTGCTGAAGGACCTTCTCCCAAACTTCGAGACCCGCTTCCGCGGGAACGATGATCTCGCAGCCGTCCTCGCCCGTGTAGCCGGTCCGGCTGACGATCGCCCACTGGCCGAGCGCCTGCGTCACGGCCCCGGTGTAGTAATCCAGTTCGGCGGGATTGGCGTCACAGACAGGAGCGGCGATCACCAGCGCCGCGGGTCCCTGAACGGCGATCATTGCGGTTTCCGCCGTCTCGTCGCGAAAGGAGACCTTCGCCGGGCTCTGCTTCGCCAGCCGGGCCTTGATCCAGTTCGCGATCTTCGCGCGATTCCCGGCGTTGACGACCATCCAGAAAAACGGCTCGCCCCCTTCTTCCGCCAGCCGGTAGACCAGCACGTCGTCCAGCACGCCCCCCTTCTCATTGCACACGAGGGCATAGCGGATCTGGCCGACCTCCAGATCGGCGACGCGGCGGGTCACGAGCCGGTCGAGAAACGCCGCGGTCCCTTCGCCCGCGATGCGGAAGCGGCCCATGTGCGAGACGTCGAACAGCCCGGCCGCGCGGCGCGTGGCGTGATGCTCCTCCACGAGCGAAGAGTACTGCACCGGCATCGACCAGCCGGCGAAATCGACCATCCGCCCCCCATTCCGCACATGCCAGGAATGGAGCGGCGTCTGCGCAAGTTCCGCGTTCATGCGGCCATTCTACAGGCCCATCGCCGAGAAGGAATAGGCGGGACACTTCAACGACAGCGCAAAAGAAGTTAGCCACGGATGAACACAGATGAAACACGGATGTACGCCGCGACGATCGTTCGAGCCGCCACGTTGTAGCCAGCCAGTCAGATTCCGGGCGGGGCAAGCCCGCCGGTGATGTGACTACCGCCGACCGAGTGCCGGATGCGGGAAAAACGCGAGTCCGGTTGAGCGCGAAGTTCGGCCAACCCTACGATCTCCTGCGATTCCCGTAGACCTCAGTTCTACGTAACTTGTCCCGTTGGGACGAACCTCGACTACTCATCGCCGCTGGCCGACCGGTCTAAAGGAAGGCGATCCGATAATTACAACGGAACGACCGAATGCTCTGGGTGTAACGAAAATCCCGCGCCGCGACCAGGGAGTCAGGGCAGGTAGTTTTTAATGACCACCAAACGGCTTTTGCGGAATCGTTCCGCCTCGTCGGCCTGCAAAAAGAAAAGTTCGTTGGTGGCCGAGACATATCGAGGCCATCTGCCGATCAGCTTCGCAGCGCCATCGATCTCGACAAACTCTGGATCGCCAAACGCGCCCTCGGGAGTAGCGCGACGGAATTTCAACAGATTGCCTCTCTCACTCACCCACATCTCGGGCGTTTCAATCACGCAGAATAGCGTCCCTCCATCTGGCGCGACGAAGGGGCACATCAGATTTTGAAGCAAGTTGGCGCCCGCTAGCTTGAGAAGTTGCGGCTTATTCCATTCCGACTTTCTATCGGGGCGCGTTGCAAAAACCAACTCGTTGCCGGGATAACGGTTGAAGTACAGCGTCAATCCGTCGGCAGAAAAGGACGGATTCTTAGAGAAGGCGAACTTTTCCGCGGCGGCCTCCGGCGGATCGCGCAGTTCCACGACTGGTTCGGGGCGGCGGAAAGATTCGTTGAGTGTATCTCGGGTTGTCGAGAAGAAAGCGAAGGTATTGGAAGGCGATCGCCTCAACAGGATCATTTCCAGACCATCGCCGGTTACGGCCGGAAACCATCCGGGGAACAGCGGCGTTTCGTCCTCAAAGAAAGAGTCGGCGTCGTTTCTCCTGGCTGTGTAGATTGTGGACTCTTGGTTGTTCCTTCGTTCATAATAGATGGTCATTCCGCCTTCCGAGAGACAGAAGGCGAACGGTTGATCTAATTCAGTCACCTCCACGAGTCTGGGAGGAGTCGGCAGGTTGCCGGCGGCGTCGATTTTGGTAACAATTTCCAACTCCCTGTGATATTCGACTCTAGCTTTTTGGCCCGGCCCTAATGAGTCGAGGGTCGATTCTTCGCCATTCACCCTGATTTCCGCTTTTCGGCTCACGTCGAGCGTGATCTTTTTGTCTCCCTGCTTGGTCTTGTACTCAACGGTCACCTCCTTGGCCTCAGGCTTAACCGAGTAGATCGTGACCTGGACAGAAATAGTTTGGCCGTACGCCCAGCACGCTGCAAAAGACCATGACACAACCAAGATTGGGAGGAGAATAGCGATCCTGGGCATGGAGAATTTCGCTCGCAAATGGAAGCGGTAATCACGGCGGTCCATGGCGCGTTTCCTGGGATCGACGTGTGGCTGGCGGTTCGATTGTGAATGGCGAAAGCAGCGCACGAGACGGTTGTGGGCCGTGCCACGCGGCGCGACACCGAATCCAGTTGACTCCGCCCGCCGCTCATCGTCAAGAATGTTTGTCTCCTCCGCAGAATCTGTGGGTGTTATTTGGTGAGAAACGGCTTGTCGGACCAGGCGTTTCTGTGCCTACTCGTACCGCCACTTCAGCTCCCACGGATCGTCGGTGCGCTTCTGGAACGCTTGGACTTTCGCCTTGAGGTCCGCCAGGACTTCCGCGTGCTCTTGGCTGTCGGCGAGGTTCTTTGACTCGTGCGGGTCCGCTTCCACATCGTACAGCTCGAACTCGGGGCGGTGGATGTATTGGCCGACGGTGCGCTTGCCGTAGAGTGTGT
>JAHWKS010000898.1 GCA_019347795.1 Planctomycetota bacterium
GGTTCGATCACGGCATAAGTATACACATATTCACTTCCGAGTCAAGCCACCTGGGAGAACTTTTCCAGGCCGCCCGGTCACCGGGAATTGAAGGCCCAGACGTCGGCCGGAAACCGCGGCCGCTTTGCCCGCCTGACAGCGTGAAAAGAGCTGCGTCCGCTGCGTCCCCTTTCCTCTCCTTCAAGCCGCCGCTACTGCGCGCCTTGCTCCCGCTGCTCCCACCTGACCGGCGAAGCGGACCGGACCGTGGCGACTTTCCCCGCTCAATTTCGCCCCGAAGAATATTCGAACAACAATCTCGCCGAGTTGCGGAGCACGATAAAAGCCACGCTCATCGCCGACGGCCTGTTCGCCGACGAGGCCGAGGCGATGCTCAACCCCTGGGAGCTTGGCTACTTCAGAAGCCCCGGACTGCGGTTGTTTTTCCTTCTGCCGAGGACATGGACCGACGCCGTGCTGTCGCTGGAGCTCTCGCACGACGCCGACGTGGTGCGAACGATGGTCGGGGGGATCGAGCTGGTCACGCCCGAGCATCGCCGGCTTCTGAACCGCATCTCGCAGACGCCCCTCTCGTCGCTGGACTGGTACAGCAGTTTGATGCGCCGCGCCTCCGACGAAGGCATCGATTACCAACAGCTTTGGCAAGGCCGGGTCCGTTTCGCCGATCTCGGCCTGACGCCGCCACAGGAGTATCGCGATTACCTCGCCCTGGGCCGCTTCCGCAACGCCCTGATCCTCGACGCCCTCAAGCAAAAGCCAAACGAGGGACTAAGCGCTTCGCCGACGCCTACCGCCTCAGGTACTACAGCCCGCAAGAGTAGCGTCGGCGCGTTAGGCCGGTTGCCCACGCCAGGGTAAGTTCGTCGAACTACGGAGTATCGGCCACGAGCTAATTACTATCCTCGTCGATCGCTTTCTCCAGGAGTTGCCGAGCTTTGGTCGAGGCCGCCTGGTCGATCGGCGTGCGGCCTTCGTTGTCGCGGGCGTGGGGGTCGGCATGGCGCTGAAGCAACAGCGCGACCATCCGCGCATCGCCTGTTGCGGCGGCGGTGTGGAGCGGCGCGGCGCCGTTGCGGTCGCGGGCGTCGAGATTGGCGCCGTGTTGGAGCAGCCCCTCGGCAAGCGCCGGCTGCCGTGTCTGCGCCGCGACGTGCAACAGCGAACTGCCGTCCATGAGCGACTTCCGCATCAGCGAGGCGTCCTCGTCGAGGGCCGCCATGACGTTGCCCAGGTCTCGCAGGTAGGTGTCGACAAAAACATCGTGCAGTCCGCCGTGCCGCCCAAGCAGCAGCGTCACGTCGTGACGGCCCGCCTTGGCCGCCGCCAGGATGGGAGTGAAGCCCTCCCGGTCGTGCGCGTTGGGATCGCCCCCTGCAGCAAGAAGCAGCTCAACGATCTCCAGCCGCGCCGCGGTGGCCGCCTCGTGCAGGGGCGTCGTCTTGAAATTGTCGCGCGCATCCGGCTGGCCGCCCTGCTTGAGGAGAAGCTTGACCATCGGCAGATCGTCCTTTTCGGCCGCCGCTTGCAAGGCGGTCTTGTTGGCGAACGCGGGGGCATTCACCCCGGCCCCGCTGTCCAGCAGGTGCTGGACGATGCTCCGGTCGCCGCGCTTCACCGCCTGATACAGCGGCGGATTGTGCCAGTTGCTCGGCTCAATGTAGAGCGGGGCGCCGCGATCAGTCAGCAGCTTGACCAACTCGAAATCGCCCAAGGTAACGGCGATCTCCAGCGCGTACCCCTCCTGCATGCTGCGATTCAGGTCCGCGCCGGCGTCAAGCAATGCATCCACAACCTGAAGCCGCCGGTTCTCCACCGCCAACTCCAACGGATAACGCCCGTTGTCCTTTCGCGGCTGGTTCGCCAGGTGAGGCTGAGTCTGAAGATGTTTTTCGACTTCCTCTGCTCGGCCGGCGGCACAGGCTTCGTAAAACCGCAGATTCGCCTCGGCTGCGGCGGCCCCCGCCGAGACAAGAACCCAGGCACTGAGGAGATGGATCGGCCGACCGGACATGGAATTGTCTCCATAGAAGAAGGGTCACCTCTTTAGACGAGCCGCATAGGCGCTTGGTTCTTTGGAGTACGGCGATAAAGGGGCGATAAAGGGGACGCAGCTCTTATGAGTCCAAAGAAGAAAAGGGAACGCAGCTCTTAGTGAGGGGCGTGAGCGGCCGGCCATTGAAACCACCGCCATGAAAAGAGCTGCGTCCCCTTTCGTCCCTTTCCAGCTAATACTCTGGAATGCCGGCCTTGAAATAGGAGACCATCAGGCGGTCTGTGTCCTTGCGAACGGACCTGGGGCTGATGACTTCCAGGATCCAATCCGGCGCCCCCTGCAGCTCGGCTCCGTCGTCCTTATCCGATCGCGCCGCCGCGACGACGCGGCCGGAATCCCAGGTTTCGTTACGTCCGAAACAGGCGTCGGGCTCGGTGGAGAGTTCGGCGGCGTCACTGGTCAGCAAGACGCCGTCGCCGTAAAGAAGGTCAAATTCTTCGACATAGCTGTCCAGCACGGCGACAAGCAGCTAGGCCGCGCGGCGGCGGCGAGGAGCTTCCTGCTCTTCGGAGCGTTGCGAGAGGTACCTCGCGGCGACTGACTCTTGCTCCACTAGCGGCGGCGAGTAAATCTGAGGCGGCGGGTCGAGCGTCTGCCCTAGGGCGGCGGCTCGATGCACCCAAAACTTGTGGTAGCAGTGCCGGCAGCGCATGGGGACAAACAGAAGGCACTTGAG
>JAHWKS010000080.1 GCA_019347795.1 Planctomycetota bacterium
GGAGCTCATGTCAGCGTGCGGGCGAACTCCTCGATCTTGTAGGCCTCGAGCAGGTCGCCGTCCTTGATGTCGTTGAAGCCCGACAGCTTGATGCCGCACTCCATCCCGCGGGGCACCTCCTTCACGTCATCCTTGAGGTGCTTGAGCGACTCCAGCGGGTACTCGCCGATGTTGCGGCCGTCGCGGAAGATGCGGATGCGCGAATTCCGCTCGATGCTCCCCTGCATCACCCGGCAGCCGGCGATGGCGCCGACGCGGCTGATGCTGAACACCTGCTGGACGATGGCCCGGCCCAGTTCGATTTCGCGCTCCTCGGGCTTGAGCTTGCCTTCCAAGAGGGCCCGGATGTCGTCGGTGACCTTGTAGATGATGTCGTAGCGGCGGATCTCCACGCCGTACTCGTCAGCGCGGCGACGGGCGTTGTCGTCCGGGATGACGTTGAAGGCGATAATCACCGCGTCCGACGCCTCGGCCAAGGTGACGTCCCCCTCGGTCACGCCTCCCACGCCGACGTGCAGCATGCGGATGCGAACCTCGGGATGCTCCTTGAACTTGTCCAGCTCCTTGAGGATCGCCTCGATCGAGCCGCGCGTGTCGGCCCGCAGCACGAGCCGCACCTCGACCACTTCCTCGGCCTTGCCGAAGCGGCCTTCGGCCACCATCCGGCTGAAGTCGTCGAAGGTGACTTTCTTGGTCCGGCCTTCCAGCTCCTTGGCCCGGGTGCGCTCCTCGCGGGAAGCGGCGATCTCGCGAGCCTGAGCGATGTCGTCCAGCACGTAGAACTTTTCGCCGGCGCTGGGGGCCTTGTCCAAACCCGTGATGTTCACCGGGATCGACGGCCCGGCCTTCTTCCGCTTCTTCCCCGGGCGGAGCGTGTCGAACATCGCCTTGACGCGGCCGTGGGCGTCGCCGCAGACCACGACGTCGCCGGCATGGAGCGTGCCCTGCTTGACGATGACCTTGGCGATCACGCCGCGGCCGGGCTCTTGCTCGGCCTCCAGGCACACGCCCACGGCGTTACGATCGGCATTCGCCTTGAACTCATTCAACTCCGCGATCGTCAGCAGCGTCTCCAGCAGGTCGTCGATGCCTTCCTGCTTGACCGCGCTGGTCTGCACCACTTCGACATTACCGCCCCATTCGCTGGGAAGCAGTTCGTGCGCGGCCAGCTGCTGCATCACTTTGTTCGGGTCCGCGCCGGCCAGGTCCATCTTGTTGAGCGCCACCACGATCGGCACGCCCGCCGCCCGGGCGTGGCTGATGGCCTCTTCCGTTTGCGGCATGATGCCGTCGTCGGCGGCGATCACCAGCACGGCAATGTCGGTGACGTTGGCGCCGCGGGCCCGCATCTCGGTGAACGCCTCGTGGCCGGGGGTATCGACGAAGGCGACGGATCGGCCGTCTTTCTTGATCTCGTAGGCGCGGATGTGCTGCGTGATGCCTCCCGCCTCGCCGGCCACCACGTTGGTGCCGATGATCGCGTCCAAGAGCGAGGTCTTCCCGTGATCGACGTGACCCAGGAAGGTGACCACCGGCGGCCGCGTGTGAAGCTTCTCCGCGTCCTCGTCCTCCGCCTCCAGCTCCAGAAGCAGCGTATCCTCCAGCGACTCCTCGTGGCGGAACTCCAGCTCCACACCCAACTCCATCGCCAGGCTCTCGGCCACGTCCGGATCGAGCTGCACGTTGATGTTGGACACGGGCATGCCCATGTCCATGAGGATCCTGATGACCTGCATCGCGGGGACGCCGGTCGCCTCAGAGAACGTGCGGATGGTGCAGGGGAGTTCCAGAGCGACTTTCCCTTTGCGGGGCTTAGAGACGTCTCGCCGTTGGTGCTTCGGCCTGCGCACAAGCTGCCGGGGACGCCGAATATCGCCTTCTTCGTCCTCGCCGCGTTTGCGTTGCTTGCCGCGGCGGCGGCGCTGGCGGATGTCGGCCATCTCGGCCATGTCCGACTCGCCCCAGGCGCCTTTCCCCTTGCCGCGCTTGCCCTTCCCTTTGGCAGTCGCGGGAGTTTCGGGCTCGGCAAACACGCCCGTTTTGACCGGCGGCTTGCCCTCCTTTTTCCGTTTGACGCTTTCGGCGAGCTGCTGCAGCGGAGCGTCTTTCTTCCCCGACTTCACGTCGCGGATCGTATCTTGGGGAAGCCGCATGATCGGCTTCTGGGCCTTCTCCTCCTTCTTGGGCGAGGTGCGGGGCTTCGCCTCGGGAACGCTCGCCAGGTGGCTCAGAGGACTCGGCTTCTTCTTGGGCGGACGGGCGGGCTTCCCGCGATCTCCTTCGTCTTTCGAGTCGTCCTTCTTTCCTTTCCCGCCGACCACCTTGATCTTCGCCCCCAGCGACGTCGAGCCGAAGCCGGGACGGACCGGCTCCCCCCTATCTTCGGCCTCGTCGGCGGCTTCCTCGTCGGCGCCCTTCGCGCCAACGGCTTCGTCCTGCGCTTCGGCAACCGCCGCAGACTCCTCGGCTTCCTCGGAAACCTGGGCGTCCTCCAGATCCTCCGGGGCCTCCGGCTCGGCGACGGCGGTGGCGGTGGCCGCCTGCTCGGCCGCCATTTCCTCCGCTTCCGACGTCTCGGCCGCGATGCCTGGACCGGTGGGCGCGTCTTCTTCCGCTCGACCCGGCGCCTGGAGCTCCTCCTCATCGGCCTCATCGGCGCCCCTGCGCAAATCCTGGGGACGGGCCGCGGTCGAAGCGGCGGATTCGCGGACGGAGAGCACATCGGAAGGTTTGGCCCGCGACGGACCAAACGTCTTGATGCGCTCGCGAGTGGCGGCGGTCGGCCGTTGCGGCTTCCCCTTCACCGCGCTGGCCGGGCGATGCCCGCTGCTGAGAAAGGTCTTGACCTTCTCGACCTCCTCGTCCGAGAGACTGGCCAGCGCAGACCCCTTTCCGGGAACACCTGCCTTGTTGCAGATTTCGACCAGTTCTTTGCTATCGACCTTAAGTTCTTTTGCGAGCGAATAAATACGTGTGGGCACTTCTGTTTCCTCGAAAGTCCTCGTCCCCCTAAAAGGGGTGCGCTCCGAATGGGCGCGATTCAGTTCCTACATACCCGCTTCTCCTATTGGCTAGGGCGGAAACCTTCGGTTCGGCAGATCAACTGTATGCCGAGCGAAGGCCGGACTCGCCGCAGGTGGCAAAGCCCTTCCAAAACGGCCTCCTCACGCTGGCGTGACGGAAAGGCAGGAATCGACCAGCAGCCCGACGCCCCGGGCGTCCGGCTCATTCTACCACAACCGGGCCCGGCTGCGGCAAAGTCCTTTATTGTATGCAATCCGCGGCCCGAAGCAATCGTTTTCGCGTCGCCGTTCAGCCCGACGCCTGAGCAACGGATTAGTAGCCCGACGCGTAAGCGAGGGATTAGTAGCCCGACGCGTAAGCGAGGGACAGGCATCCTTCGAAGCGCTCTCCTCGCTTACGCTTCGGTCCTATGATCCGCGGCCGCTAACCGCCTTGCACTTCGGCGTTTTCGTTCGGCCGGCTTGAGGGCGATCTTTCCTGGCCATCCCCATTTTCCTCGCTTTCCGACGATGCTTCGGCCGACTCCGGCTCGGGACGGGGCTCTTCGGCGGCGGGCGCCTCCGCTTGTAGTGCATTTTCGCCTGACGCGACTTCCGCGGGAGGCCGCTCCTGCTCCGCTTCTGCGGCTTCTTCCGCCGGCGCCTCCGTTTCCGACTCGGCGGCGGCGGGCGTCGCCTCCGCGACCGGCGACTCGGCGGCTTCCTCTTCCGTCGCGGCTGCGGCTTCCTCCGCGCCTTCCGCGCCGGCCTCCGGCGCCGTCACTCCCGCGGCCTCGGCCGCAGCGGCGGCGATTGCGGCGGCTTGCTTCTCCTCGCGTTGCCGGCGCCGCGCATCGGCGGCCGCCCGCTCCGCCTCTTCCGCCTTCTCCTCGGCCTGATTAACAATGCTCTCCACCTCTTCCTCGGTCAGGCCGCCCAGCTCCATCAGCTCATCCGGCTCGATCACCGAAAGATCGTCATACGAAAGGTAGCCTTCGCCGACCAGCTTGTCCGCCAGCTCTTCGGTCACCCCCTCGATCTCGCCGAAGTGCTCCATCGCACGGGCGGCCTGGTCCTCCAACTCCTCCTGGGTCATAATCTCGATGTCCCAGCCGCAGAGCTTGCTGGCCAGCCGCACGTTCTGACCCCGCCGGCCGATCGCCAGCGAAAGCTGGTCCTCCCGCACCAGCACAATCGCCCGCCCGATCTTGGGGCAGAGGATTACCTGGTCCACCTCGGCCGGCGCCAGGGCGTTGGAAATCAGCGTGAGCGGATCGTCGCTGTAACGGACAATGTCGATCCGTTCCCCGGCCAGCTCATCAATAATGTTCTTGATGCGGTTGCCGCGCACCCCGACGCAGGCGCCGACGCAATCGACGCGTTGGTCCGACGAGCGGACCGCTACCTTGCTCCGCTGCCCCGCCTCGCGGCTGATCGCCTCGACGGTGATGATTCCTTCGGAGATCTCGGGGATCTCCTGCTCGAAGAGCCGGGCCACCAGCTCCCGCCGGGCGCGGCTGAGGATCACCTTCACCTTGTTGCCTTGAGCCCGCACCTCGCACACCACCGCGCGGATGCGCTCATTGGGGTGGTGCGTCTCGCCGGGGATCTGCTCGCTACGGGGAAGGATCGCCTCGACGTTCCCCAGGGCCACGGTGGCCGCGCCCCCTTCATTCCGCTGGATCACGCCCGACACGAGGTGATTCAATTGCTCGCGGTACTCCTCCATGAGTTGATCGCGCTCGGCCTCGCGAATCTTCTGGATGATCACCTGCTTGGCCCGCTGGGCGCCGATGCGGCCGATCGTCTCTTCCGCGTCAAGCGGCTCGCCGTTGCGATGGCCGGTCACGACGCCCGACTCACGGTCGATCTGGAAGTCGATATCGTCCTCTTCGCCGTAGTAGCCCTTGGCGGCGGACACCAGCGCAGCCTCGATCGCCGTGAAGACGATCTCGGGGTCGATGTTCTTCTCGCGCTGCAGCGAATCGACGATTCGCAAAATTTCGGTCGGATTCATGCTTACGCCAATCGTTACGCGGTTACTACGGGCGCCGCCTTGCCAGCCGCCAGGTTCTCGCCGGTCTGTTGATCGAATAAGTGAATGCGGGACGGGTTGAGCCGCACTTGCACCACATCTCCCCGCCGCATCGCCGTTCGCGCCTCCGCCTTCGCCACGAGACTCACGGGCGCCTCCGACGCCGCCTCCACGCGGGCATGGACCAGCGAGGCGTCGCCCAGCGACTCGACGACCGTGATCCGTGCTCGTGCGACGGCCCGGCCGTCGCCGGCTTTCGCCAGCGACACGTCTTCGGGACGAACGCCCAGCACGGCGGGCGTCTCCGGCGCGGCGTCCGCCGCTTCCAGCGGAACCCTCACGCCGGGACATTGGAATTGTATCCCCTCGCCGGATGAGTGAAGCCGTCCTTCCAGGAGGTTCATCGCCGGCGAGCCGATGAAACCGGCCACGAAGCGGTTCCGCGGCCGGTCATACACTTCTTCCGGGGCGCCGATCTGCTGCACTTCGCCGCGATCCATCACCACGATGCGATCCCCCAGCGTGAGCGCTTCCACTTGATCGTGGGTGACGTAGATCATGGTGGCCCGCAGCCGTTGATGCAGCTCCTTCAGTTCGCGGCGCATCTCGACCCTCAGCCGGGCGTCGAGGTTCGAGAGCGGCTCATCGAACAAGAACGCCGCCGGCTGGCGCACGATAGCCCGCCCCAGCGCCACGCGCTGGCGCTCGCCGCCGGACAACTGGCCGGGCATGCGGTCCAAGAGCGTCTCGATTCCCAAGGTTCGGGCCGTTTCGTGCACGCGGTGTTTGATCGCCTTTCGTTCCTCGTTAACTTCCCGCGCCTTGGGCGGGGCCGTGATCCGGCGGAACAGGCGATCGATCGCGCCGCCGCCGGTTCGCAGCTCCAGCCCGAAGGCGATGTTCTTATATACCGTCATGTGCGGATAGAGGGCGTAGTTCTGGAACACCATGGCGATGTTCCGGTCCTTTGGCGCGACCTGGTTCACCACGCGGTCGCCGATCCGCACCGTACCCTCATCCGCCGTCTCCAGCCCCGCGATGATCCGCAGGGTTGTACTCTTGCCGCACCCGCTGGGACCCACCAGGACCACGAACTCCTCATCCCGGACCTCCAGGTGGAGGTTGTTCACCGCGGCGGCCGTTCCTGCACGCTTTCGCGCGGGTCCGGCGGCGGGAAAGCGTTTGGTCACTCCCTCCAGCGCCACCTGAGCCATGGTGCGATCAGCGTACAAAAAAGGCGGTCACTCCCCCCGTTTGGGACGCGAAAAAACTCGGCCGCATGGGACGAGTTTCTCGCGGTCCACGATTAGGAGAAGGCCGCTCCTGAGAACAACCGCTCGTAACTTCCGAACCACAACGGGTTGGCGACAACCCGGTCAAGATACGCCCACCGGCGAAAAGTGTCAACCGCACCGCATTTGTACGATGGCCCCGCCGAGGCCGTCGAATCGGCTGTGTCCTGTCTCCCGACCGCTGATCCGCTGCGGAGCCTTGCGTCGCGAGCCGGTAGCGGAGGGGCCGCCAACTCTCGGACGGGCAACAATTCGCCGAGACGCCGCAACGAAAGTACGCGACGTAAAAGTTTTTGGGGGAAAATTTTCGCCCGGCAGGCGGAATCTACGCTCGTGCCCGGCTCCGCTGGCGATTTCCGTTGCCGCTGGTCGGCCGGGGCGCTTCGGTGATGAGCTGCAGGTTGCCGGGGCCGAGCAGATCATCCACGCGGTTCCGCATCTCGTCGTTCACCCGCACGCGGAGCTTGCCGACCGAAAGGTGCACTTGGGCGCCGTTCTCCAGGGAGAGCACGAGTTGCACTTCGCCGTCGCCGGGGTAGAAGCGGAGGATCTCGCGGAGTTTCCCCAGGCTGCCGGTCCCGTGGCGGGCTTCGTCGATGCGGATCTTCACCCCGCGCGTGCAGCGGGACTCCATCTCGTCCAGGGCGATCAGCTCGTTGCAGATGATGTTGCACTCGTCCCCGCCCCCGCGGCGATCCACCGCCCCGCGGAGGATCAGCACCGCCTCGGGCTGCAGGAGGTGGCCGAACTTGGCGAACTCCTCGGGCCAGATGATGCACCGCACGGCGCCGTCTTTGTCTTCCAGATCGAAGTTGGCGTACTTCGTGTGCACCTGCCCGGGGCGGACCTTGCGGATGTGGGCCGGCTTGATCGCCGAGACCATTCCGCCCAGCACCACTTCCGTCCGGGCGGCGGCGTCGGCCAAGCCGGTCGTCTTGTGCGTGCAGAACGAGTCGAGCGCCTTCTCGTACTCCGCCAGCGGATGGCTGGTGAGGTAGAAGCCGAGCACTTCCTTTTCCATGAGAAGCCGCTCGCGCTCCTCGAACTCCGGCACGTCGGGCAATTCGGCGGCGGGGCGGGTGGCCGTCTCTTCTTCCTCGAAGCCGCCGAAAAGATTCTTCTGGCCCGCCCGGCGGTCGGCCAGGGCCTTGGCGCCCGCCTGCATCGCCTTCTCGATGACGGACATGAGCTGCCGGCGCCGGGCCCCGAAGCAGTCCATAGCGCCGGCTTTCACCAGCGTCTCGATCGTGGCTCGCCCGCAGCTTTGCGGATCGACTCGTTCGCAAAAGTCGAAGATATCGGCGAATGGTCCGCCCTTGCGGCGGGCTTCCTCGATCGCCTCGGAGGCCGAGCCGCCGCACGCTTTGACCGCCGACATGCCGAAGTGGATATTCCCTTCCTTCACGCTGAAGTCGGCGTCGGAGTGATTCACATTCGGCGGAACGACTTCCATTCCCATCCGGGCGCAATCCTCCAGGTGCTCGACCATCGAGTCCTTCCGCTTGAAGTTCCGCCCGGGAATATCGCCCGACAAGAGCGCCGCCATGAACTCCACCGGATAATGCGCCTTCAGATACGCCGTCTGATACGCCACCAGCGCGTACGCCGTGGAGTGCGACTTGTTGAACCCGTACCCCGCGAACTTAACGATCAGGCTCCAGATTTCCTGGGCCTCGCCCTTGGAGAGGCCGTTCTCGCCGGCGCCTTGGATGAAGGCCTCGAAGTTCTGCTGGATCAGCGACTCCTTCTTTTTGCTGATCGCCTTGATGCACGTGTACGCGGCCGCCAGCGGAATCTTTCCCAGGCGGTTCAGGATCCGCATGATCTGCTCCTGATAGACCATGACTCCGTACGTTTCGCTCAGCACCTCTTCCAGCACGGGGTGCTTGTACTCGGCCTGTTCGCGGCCGTGCTTGATGGCGACGTAGTCGTCCACCATGCCGCCCTCCAGCGGGCCGGGGCGGTAGAGGGCGTTGGTGGCGATGATGTCGTGGAACGAGTCGGGCTTCATCTTCTGGAGCAGGTCGCGAATGCCGCCGCTTTCGAGCTGGAACACCCCCTTCGTCTCGCCCCGCTGCAAGAGCGCGAACGTCTCTTTGTCGTCCAGCGGCAGCTTGAGGATGTCCAGATCCTTGCCCGTCGTCTGCCGGATGAGGTCGATCGCCCGGCGGAGGATCGTCAGGTTCCGCAAGCCCAGGAAGTCCATCTTCAAGAGGCCCGCCGCCTCGACGTCGTTCATCGACCACTGCGTGATGATGTCGTCCTTGCCGGTCACCTTCCCCAACGGCACGTACTCGGTGAGCGGCTTGTCGGCGATCACCACCGCCGCCGCGTGCGTCCCCACGTTGCGGGCCAGACCTTCGATCTTGCGGGCGAAGTCCAATAGCTCGCGGATTTCGCCATCGGCCTCATACGTCTTCTTCAGGTCCTCGCTCTTCTCCAAGGCGCCGTCGAGCGAGATGCCCAGCTCCTCGGGCACCATCTCGGTCACCTGGTTCACGCGGGCCAGCGGAATCCCCAGAGCACGGCCCACGTCCTTGATTGCCGCACGGGCGGCCAGCGTGCCGAAGGTGCCGATCTGGGCGACGTTCGCCTCGCCGTATTTTTCCTTCACATAGCGGATGATCTCCCCCCGCCGCTCCTTGCAGAAGTCGATGTCGATGTCGGGCGCCTCGCGGCGGTTCTCATCCAGAAACCGCTCGAAGAGCAGGTCGTACTTGATCGGGCAGACATGGCTCAGGTAGAGCGCGTAACAGACGATCGCCCCCACGCCGCTGCCGCGGGCCGTGGCGGGAATGCCCAGCCGCCGGGCCTCGCGCACGAAGTCCCAGACGATGAGGAAGTAGTTGGGAAAGCCCAGCGTGCTGATGCACGACAGCTCGCGGTTGAGCCGGTCCATCACCTGCTGCGACAGTTCGCCATTCTCCCATCGCTCCGGCTCGTCGGCGTAACGCTCCTTCAGCCCCTGGATGCACAGCTCGCGCAGAAACTCTTCGGCCGTCTTCTCCTGCGGGATCGGATAAGTGGGGAAATGCCGCTTGCCTAACTCCAGGTCGATGGAGACCGAGTCGGCGATCTCTTGACTGCGGGCTACGGCGTCCTCCAGGCCGGGGAATTTTTCGTACATCTCCTCCGGGCTGCGGAGGTAGTACTGGTCCCCGTCCATCTTCATCCGCGAGGTATCGGTGCGGAATTTCCCGGTGTTGATGCAGAGGAGGATGTCCTGCGCCTCGGCGTCTTCGCGATCGACGTAGTGCGTATCGCTGGTGGCGACCAGCGGGATGCCGAGCTTCTTGGCCACTTCCACGGCGCCCTCCATCGCCAGCCGCTGGATCTCGACGCCGTTGTTCATGACCTCGATGAAGTAGCGGTTGCCGAACAGGCGCTGGAACCACTGCGCGGTCTCGAGGGCCTCCTTCAACTGATCCTCGGCGCCCACGCCGCGTAGAATCCCCCGGCTGAACTCGCTGGAGACGCACCCCGAGAGGCAGATGATCCCCTCGTGATATCGCTCCAACAGCTCCTTATCGATCCGCGGCTTGAAGTAAAACCCCTCCAGGTACGCCGCCGAGGCGAGTTTCACCAGGTTCTTGAAGCCCGTGCGGTCGCGGGCCAGCAGCGTGAGGTGATAGCTGGCCTCCTTCATGTTGCCGGCGCTCTTCTCGAACCGGCTGCCGGGCGCGATGTACGACTCGCACCCGATAATCGGATTGATCCCCGCCCCCTTCGCCTCGCGATAGAACTGCAGCGCTCCGTGCAGGTTCCCGTGGTCGGTGAGCGCCAGGGCGTTCATCCCCCGCTCTTTGCACCGCCCGACCAGCCGCTCAATCGGCCCCGCCCCATCCAACAAGCTGTAATGGCTATGGCAATGGAGGTGAACAAAAGAACGCGAGGACATAAGATTCCGTTCCAAAAGCACGGGAAACCGGGGCCAAGAAGCCGAGAAACCGTCATTTTACGGCGATGCGAGCAGGCGTGCTAGCACGGCGTTTTCCTGGTAGCCCGAAGCGTCAGCGAGGGAGAAGTCAGCATCGCACGTAATGCCCCCTCCCTGACGTGTCGGGCTTCCTGGTCGGCAACGTCCCCTCGCTGACGCGTCGGCCTTTCTGATCGGCCCCCGCCTGGAAACCCGAAGGCGTTAACGAGGGAGAAGCCGACATCCCACGCAACGCTCCCTCGCTGACGCGTCGGGCTTCCTGATCCTGCGGGACGACGGACGGAAGGGCGTCGGCGTGCATTCTGCTTTAACCGGCCCCCGCCCTCCGCTAGGATATCGCGTGCGGCTCGTACCTTGAACCTCTTCGGCCAGGAGACACGCCATGACTCGTTCGTCCCGTCCGGTGCGGCAATCGGAGTGGATGCTTTCTCGCCGGCGACTCTTGCAGGCGGGAGGCGCGGGGGCGCTCTTGGGCGTCCCGGGAATGGTCGTGGGGCGGGAGGCGATCGGTCCCGCGGGCGGAGGGAAGTCGCAGAAGTCCTGCATCTTTTTGCTGCTGTGCGGCGGGCCAAGTCATCTCGATACCTGGGACCTGAAGCCGTGGGCGCCCAGTGAGATTCGCGGGCCTTATCAGCCGATCGCGACGAAGGTTCCCCGGATGCAGCTTTGCGAATTGCATCCGCGCCTGGCGAAGTTGACCGACAAGTTCTGCCTGGTGCGGTCGATGTCGCATCCGGGGAACATCAGCAACCACTTCGACGCGATGCACAACCTCTTGAGCGGCCAGACGTCGGGGCCGCCGGACGACTCGCCGTACCTCGGCTCCGTGGTGGCCAAGGTGCGGCCCAGCCGTCGCAACTTCGTGTCGTACGCCTGGCTGATTCAGTGCGTCGGTCGGCCCGTGTTCTG
>JAHWKS010000899.1 GCA_019347795.1 Planctomycetota bacterium
GTCGGCTTTGCTATCCGTGGGCCTTCTGATGGTAAGTTATTTCAGCGCTGTTGCCTAAAGGCGCGTCATGTCGCGGGAGCGTTCATCGTCGAGCACGTGGCGACGATGAGCTTGCGCGTGGAATGGGAAGCCCCTCAGGAGGGCGAATCTTCCGAGCGGGCCGAACGCTCCTGCGCCGCGCGATCCAGAGCGATGCGGGCGCTCTGCGCGCTTCCGGCCCAGCGGCTTGAGGTCATCCTCGGTCGGCAATCCGAATCCAGAGCGATGCGGGCGCTCTGCGCGCTTCCGGCCGTGTCGATCAGATTGTGGGCCGCCCGGAGCGTCGCCTCGTCCAGAGCCGGGGCGGGCGCCGACTTTGCCTTTTGTCCAAAGACGTAGCCGCAGTTGGGACACGCCTCGCGATCCTGGTCTTTGTACCAGACCTCGCAATCGGGGCATTGGCGCCAGCCGGTGGGATCCGGCGGCGGGCTGAATGACATGTCCATCCCCAGCCCGACTCCCTGACGAGCGACTTTCTCGCGCGGCTCATTCGAATTCGACTCAGGCTGATTCATGGGCGCCGTCTTGGAGTTCGAGTGTCAGGCCTTCGGATCAATCAAAGCCAGCCCCGTCTGCGGATCGTGCTTCCGACGCAAATGGCTCGGCGTCTCGACCAGCATCACCTCCAAGGTAGGGCGAACGCGACCCTCCATCAAGTGACCGCCGTGCGCCGTTCCGTCTCGTTTGCCGACCACCACATGGGCGTGGATCTTAGGATGATCCTCGTGTATGGCGATATTGCCCGCCAGCGAGAGCACCTCCACCTGCTCATCAAGGGCGATCGTTTCGTAGTCTTGCTTGTCCAGGTCGAACCATCCCAGCCGGACGCTTTGGAAGGCGCCGATGGCGGTGAACTGCGCCGCCGTGATGTTCTCCTGCTCCGCGAACCGGCGCAGACCCTCCAGCGCCTCGTCGCCGGCATCGAACACCAGCACGTACGTCCGTTCGCCGTTTTCGTTCAACAGTTTTGTTTTCATTCCTTGCCTCTTGTGTTGGAGGACGATGAGTTGTCGCGGCAACCGACCGTTCGGCTACTTCAAAATCTTCTTCAGCCACGCATAGGCTTCTTCGCGATTGGGGAAGTCGTGGCCGGCGTCGGGGTATGTGGCGACCAGGCGGTCGGCGGCGTTGCGGAGCTTGTAGATCTTCTCGACTTCGGCGACGACTTTTTTCACGCCGGTGTTTTCGAAGTTGCTGTCGTGGAGCGGCGCGCAGATGAACAGGCCGCGGGGGGCGACGGCGCCGAGCACCTCGTAGAAGTCGAACGGCACGCGGTCGGGATCGTTGCCGTAGACGTCGCGGATGCGGGGCATGTAGCGGTCGCTGGTCCAGCCTTTCAGGTCGCCGCCGTAGTAGTGATGGAAGGCGGTGAAGCCGCAACTGGTCACCACCGCCCGAATCCGCTGATCGAACGCGGCCGTGAACAGGCTGTTGTGTCCGCCGAGCGAGTGCCCCAGGCACCCGATGCGGTCGGGGTGAACCTCCGGCAACGTCTCCAGCAGGTCGATCGCCCGCACGTTGTTCCAGATCGCCTTCATCGAGCCGCTGACGTAGTGGGCGCCTTGGGTCTTGAAGTCGTATGGGTACTCGCCGAAGCTCGGATAATCGGGGACGAGGCAGACGAACCCGCGCTCGGCTAACTCATGAGCGAACTGGCGATTCTCGCGGCCGGCCAGCGCCGCTAATTCATCCTTCCCGTGCGAGGTCGTCTGGTGGAGGCAGAGGACCGCGGCGCCGGGCGCCTGGAGGTCCTTGGGAATCAGCAGCCACGCGGGCACGCGATCGCCCGGCTCGACGGCGAACGTCACCTTACGGCGAGTGTACATCGGCGTGTCTTCCTCCGGGCCGAACTCCGGCGCCAGCGGGACTCGCTGCACGGGATTGGGAAATGCGCCCATCGCCGCTTCCATGCACTCGAGGATGTCGGCGCGGCGGCGGCCCCAATCTTCCGGCGACGTTACCTCGCGGCTTTCGCCCGCGGCATCGAGGTAGTAGGAGAGATCGCGGGGGTCATAAGGCTTCGCCTCCGCGGATGGCAGAGCGGGTTCGTCACTTCCGGGCGACGCGATGAGCAGATTCTCCGCCCAATACAGCCCGGCCCGACTCGGGGCGATGATGTCAACATCGCCGTCGCCATCAAGATCGGCCGCCTTCGGATCGAGGTCGAATCCCGCCTCGCCCGACTCCGTCACGACGCCGCGGCGCCACGTCATCCGCTCGGGGTCGAGGTCGTACCAGTAGATTACCAGCGGGTCCCATTCGCCCGGATCGCGGCCGTCATGGCCGAGATAGCGTTTGCCCGCGATGAGCTCCTCCCGGCCGTCGTTGTCCAGGTCGGCCAGCAGCAGCGTGTGCGCCTGCGACCAGCTTGTGTCGATGGCGTGCTGAACCCAGTCGCGTCCGCCGTCGGCGGAGCGTTGCTCCATCCAATACAGCCCAATGTTGTGTCCGCGGCCCCAAATCAGATCCGCGTCGCCATCCTGATCCACATCGTGCACGAGGATGGGGATGCTCGCATCGCGATGGAGCCGAAACTCCGGCTGATAGAGCCACCGCCCCGCGCGGCGATCCTCCGGCGCCTGCAGCCAGCCGCGAGCGGTGACAAGGTCGCCGCGCCCGTCGCCGTCGATATCGCCGAACCCCAGCCCGTGGCCGATCGCCTCCTGCGGCAGATCGTGGCGAAT
>JAHWKS010000900.1 GCA_019347795.1 Planctomycetota bacterium
TACTCCTCGAACGCGGCGTCGAAGGCGCGGGCGCTGGGGGTGAAGTCGAGACGCTTCGTGAACTCGCACGCCTCGCGGGCGCCGAACTCGCGGTCCATGCCCGAGTCTTCCCATTCGATCGAAAGCGGGCCCTGGTAGCCGATGTCGTTCAGCGCGCGGATGATGCCTTGGAACTCGACATGGCCTCGCCCGGGGCTGCGGAAGTCCCATCCGCGGCGGTGGTCGCCGAAGTTGAGATGGCTCGCGAGAATGCCGGTGCGGCCGTTGAGGTTCGTGGCGGCGTCCTTAATGTGCACGTGGTAGATGCGGTCGGGGAACTCGCGGATGAACTCGACCGGGTTCATCCCCTGCCAGATCAGGTGGCTGGGGTCGAAGTTGAAGCCGAACTCCTCCCGGTGATCGAGCGCCTCCAGCGCGCGATGGGCCGTGTAGATATCGAAGGCGATCTCCGTGGGATGGACCTCCAGGGCGAACCGCACGCCGCACTCGCCGAACACGTCGAGGATCGGATTCCACCGCTCGGCCAACAGCTTGAAGCCGTCGTCGATCATCGACATCGGCGTGGGCGGAAACGAGTAGTTCATGTGCCAGATGCTCGAACCGGTGAAGCCGTTCACCACCGGGACGCCGAACTTCTGCGCCGCCCGGGCGGTGTTCTTCATCTCCTCGGCCGCCCGCTGGTTCACGCCGGCCGGATCGCCGTCTCCCCACACGTACTCGGGCACAATCGCCTTATGCCGTGCGTCGATAGGGTCGAGCACCGCCTGCCCCACCAGATGCGCGCTGATGGCGTGGCACTGCAGGTTATGCCGGTCCAACAGCTCCCGCTTCTTGGTGCAGTACGAGGAGTCGGAGAGGGCCTTGTCCACCTCGAAATGATCGCCCCAGCACGCCAGCTCGATGCCGTCGTAACCGAACTCCTTGGTCATGCGGGCCATGTCCTCGATCTTCAGGTCCGCCCATTGCCCGGTAAAAAGCGTGACTGGCCGCGCCATAGGTGTTCTCCCGTGAAGTGCGAAGGCTGAGGTTTTCGGATGTGAACCGCGGGGTGGAGTCGTGGTATTTTGTCGCCTGCCGCCGCGCCGTGCAACCGGCCATTCCTGACAGACGCGCCCCGCAGGGGGTATAGTTAAGGGCGCGTAACGTGCGGAGAAAAGATCATGAAGACGATTTCCTTGGTTGTAGCGACGATTGCACTGGTGCTCGTGGCGCCAATAGTCGCCGTCGCCGAGCCCCGGGTGCAGTTGGAGCTGGCCACCGAGCCGGGGTTCCCGATCACCGGCGCTCACCAGTGGATCGAGGTGCTCAAGGATCTCGGCTTCGAGAATCTCCGCATCCGGCGGGCGCAGGGGGGCGAGCGTGCAGAAGTGCAAACCACCGGCGCCGGCGACTCGGCCGTTTACCGCGTGACGGGGATCCTCTCATCCAGCAACCTGCTGATCGTTCCCACCGGCCGCTTTCGCCTGAGCGACCGGGGCGAAATCGCCAAGTGGGTCGAAAGCCTCAAGGCGGGCGGCGTAGAGGAGCTGACCGCGCCGCGGACCGCGTTTGGACTGACCGAGCGAGAATTCCTCGAGCTGCACGAGAAATTGGCGGCCCCGGTGGAGTTCTCGACGAAGGACCAGTCGGCATTCGAGAGCATCAAGACGCTGGTGCGAGCGTTGCCGGTCCGGGTCGATCTGGACCCCGGCGCCCGCGCCGCTCTGGAAGCTGATTGGCAGGTCCCTGAGGAGATGCGCGGCATGAGCCGGGGAACGGCCCTGGCGGCGATGTTGCGGCCGCTTGGGTTGGCGTTCATTCCCGAGCGTCAGGCGGGCGGGCGCGTCAATCTGAAGATCGCCCGCGGCCGCGATCTGGAAGAGAGTTGGCCCGTGGGCTGGCCTTCCGATCGAAACCCTCGCGAGACGGCGCCGAATCTGTTCAAATTCCTGAACGTGGAGATTGCCGACACTCCCGTGTCCGAGACGCTGGCGGCTATTCAGGGCCGGTTGGAGATGCCGTTCCTCTACGACCACAACGCCCTCGCCCGGGAGCGCATCGACCCGGCGGCGGTGAACGCCTCCTTGCCCGCCGGCCGGACGTACTACATGCTCATTCTCAAGCGGATTCTTTCCCAAGCAAAGCTGTTCGCCGACCTGCGCGTAGACGACGCTGGTCAGCCGCTCCTTTGGATCACCACGGTCAGCCAACGGTAGAACAGGCGGCCCGCCTGTTCGCCGCCTCCGTTGCAGGCGAGCCGCCTGCACGACGCGAATTCCGCCTGCACGACGAGAGCCATGAACTTCCTCAATCGACTCTTCAGCCCCAAACCCGGCACGTATGCGGCGAAGAAGCAGGCTCGGACGCACCTCTCCAAGGGCCGTGAATTCTGCGACACGGGCGACTTCGTCAAGGCGATCAGGTGCTTCGATGAGGCGATCCGCCTGGACGGGAACCTCGCCAAGGCCTACCGCGACCGCGGCATCGCCTGGCTGGCGCTGGGCGAGGAGAACAAGGCCCTGGCCGATTTCTCGGTGGCCATCCGGCTGGACCCCAAGGACCCGCGGGCCTTGTGGAACCGCGGCATCGTCTATCGCCGCAAGCACATGGATCAAGAGGCGGACGCCGACTTCCGCAATGCCCGGCGCCTCGATCCCTCGCTGAAAAGGAAGAGGCGTAGGCGGCGTCACGGATGTCCCTGTTCGATTCACAATCCGGACTGTGCCGGTCAGGCAAAG
>JAHWKS010000901.1 GCA_019347795.1 Planctomycetota bacterium
CGTGCCGCGCCGCCTCGCACGCTTCGGCCACGGTCAGCGGTCCGCCGCGGCGGACAAGCTGCCGCAGGTTCACGCCGTCCACGTACTCCATCACCAGATACGCCGTTCGCCCCACGCGGCCTGCGTCGCTTGCCCGGACGATCCCTGGATGGTCCAGTCGTCCGACAATCTGGATCTCGCGATCGAATCGCGCGCGGGCCGCACGCGATGCGACCAGTTGCGGCGAGAGTACCTTCACCGCCGCCACGCGGTCCAACTGCGTGTGCAAAGCGCGATACACGACGCCCATCCCGCCGCGGCCGATGCGGGCCAGCAGTCGATAGGCGCCGAGAAACTCGCCTGAACGATCCGCGATTTCCCCAACACGTTCTGCATGGGGAGTTTCGGCGTTTTCTTCGGATGGCGGGACGCTTTCGCGCAAGCGCTCCAGCCACGCCGGCTGCGGGTCCTGCTCAGCGGCGGCCGCCAGCGGGAGGTGACGCACGAGCGTGTCGTCGGCCGCGTCGAACTCGGCCAACGTCTCCTCACAGGCGGGGCATCGAGCCAGATGCTCCTCAAGCCGGCGGGCGGCGTCTTCATCGCTGTCTCCCAAAACATAGGAGCGAAGCTCCTCCGGCGAAGGACAGGCAGTGGCTAACATAGTGTTCTCCTGGTCTGGTTCTATTCAAGTACAATGCGCGGGTGTGACACGACCCTCGCCGTCAAGTTCTAATGACCTCGCAAACCGCCTCCACGCAAAACAGCGGCTCCAGCGGGCTGAGCCTTGCGATTCGCCTCCGCGAGGGATCACGCGATGCGTGGCGGGAAATGGTCGACCTTTACGGGCCGCTGGTCCATGGCTGGTGCTTGCGGAAGGGAGTGAGCCCGCCCGAAGCGGCCGACGTAACGCAAGACGTTTTTCTCGCGGTGCATCGGTCCATCGCCGCGTTCGATCCCGCCCGTCCCGGCGCGACGTTCCGCGGGTGGTTATGGACGATCACCCTGAACAAAGTTCGCGAGCGCGCGCGTCGTGAGGAGGGTCCTGCAGCAATCGGTGGGAGCACCGCGTTTGCACAACTGGCGAACCTGCCCGATCCGGGCGAGCGGGAGGAAAACGAACCGTCCGACTCCGGCGCGACTGCGTCGTTGGTTCGGCGAGCGCTGGAGCAGATTCGACCAACCGTCGAGCCGAAAACCTGGGAGGCCTTCTGGCGAACTGCGGTTCTGGGTCGCCCGGCCCCGCAGGTCGCCGAGGAACTCGCCCTGACCTCCGCTGCGGTCCGCCAGGCAAAAAGCCGAGTGCTGCGTCGCCTCCGGCGCCAACTGGGCGAGCGCCACTGAACGCCAACTACCATTATACGGTACAGATGTCCACATTTTTTCCGGCCGGGGGGCGAGCATGGTAGAATCGGTGGGGGACCGGTGCGATGCGCCGCAAAAGTCGCGGCGGATGTTCCAATCTCTCGACGGGAGAATTCCAATGCAGCTGAAATACGTCCTGATCATTATGGGCTTCGCGACGATGAGCTTCTTCGCGGCGGCCGGACCATTGCAAGACGCCTCGGCGGAGAATAACGACGAGGAAAACCAACTCGCCGAAGAAGAGCGAGAAGCGGGATGGCGTTTGCTCTTCGACGGCAGGACCACGGACGGGTGGCGGGGTTACAAGATGAAGGAGATGCCGCCGGGATGGCAGGTGATCGACGGGGCGCTGGTGCGCGTCAGCGGCGGCGCCGGCGGCAAGGGCGCCGGGGGAGGCGACGACATCGTCACCACCGAAGAGTTCGATAACTTCGAGCTGGTGCTCGACTGGAAGATTGTCGATCGGGCCGGCAACAGCGGCGTGATCCTGCGGGCGTCGGACGACGCGGTCGCGTCCTGGCACACCGGACCGGAGTGCCAGATCCTCGACAACCCCGCATATGCCGGTCGCGACCGGCGGCAACTCGCCGGCGCCTGCTACGACCTGTACGCCCCGGTGAAAGACGCAACACGGCCGCGCGGAGAGTGGAACACGTTCCGCATCGTCGCCGATGGGCCGCACATCGAGCATTGGCTCAACGGCGTGAAGCTTCTGGAGTATGAACTTGGGAGCGACGTTTGGAATGGGCGCGTCGCGGGCAGCAAGTTCCGCAACATGCCGCAGTTCCACAATCCGCCGACCAAAGGCCGCATCTGTCTGCAGGACCACACGGCCCGCATCGAGTACCGCAACATCAAGCTGCGGCCGCTGCCGGCGAAGGAGTCGGGTGAGCAGTAGGTTATCCGACTCGCAGGATCATTCCCTGCCGGGCGGCTTCGACTGCGTCCTTTTTCAAAGCCGCGGACCATTGCTCGTCGGTCCAGCCGTAGCCGGGGTTGCCCGGGCCGTCTTCGTGGCCGCTCATGTGCACCAGCAGCGTGCGGCGGGCGCGGACGATGTCGAAATACGGCTGCGATGCTTGATACGCCGTGTGTCCCTTGCCCGCCGCCGACCACGTATTGCATTCCTGAACGTAGACGTCGGCGCCGGCCAGCACGCTCTCGTGCGACTGAAAAACGTCGAGATTCGTGCGGCCGCCGGGAAACGCGGCGTCGGGCGTCTCGAGGTCCCAGGCGAAGGCGGCCTTCTTGCCCCGCGCCTCGGCGATGTAGATCACCGCCCCCTCGGCCTTTCCGTGAACCACGGGAAGCGGCGTGACGCGGATCGTCGCCGGACCGGCCTCCACGGCGAACGGCGCCTCGGGCACG
>JAHWKS010000902.1 GCA_019347795.1 Planctomycetota bacterium
AGCTCGAGCATCACGAGCGTGCCGGTGGCGTCCTGCGTGAGCGTCTGGTCGATCTTCAGGCCGATCTCGGCGCCCGGCGTCATCTGGCCTTCGAGCAAGTGGGACGCGATCAGTTTTTGCGCAACGTTCCTACCCACCTTCGACTCCTTCCCGCTTGTACCATTCCGACCAGCCGGGCGGCGGAATTGTGGCGCGGCTGGGAATGATGGCCATCATCAGCAGCGTGAGGCCGAGAAAGATCTCGTTCTGGTAACCCGGCGGAACCGGCCGCGGCTGCATCCAGCCGAAGCCGATCATCCACAACGCCACGGCGATGGTGGCCAGGTGCATCCACCGCGCCGGCGGCCAGTAGGAAACCAATGCGAACACGACCACCAGCGAGGCGCAGATCCAATCGCTCGCCCACAGCGCCCACTCGTCGTTCGGATGACGAAACACGAACGGACTGACCGCGATCCAACAGCCGAGCATCACTTCCACCACCCGCGGCCACATGCTGCATTCCTCCCGACTACTTCGTCGCTCACGCTTCGGCGTGTTTGGCTTTCGCTTGCGTCTTTTCTCTTGCGGCGGCGACCATCTCTTCGGCGATGCGATGCCCTTCCTCGGTCGGCTTGCCCCAGAACGTCCGCCAGAACACCCTCGTGCTGTGCGACCGGTGCCACACCTTCCACAGGAAGACGCAAGACGCCCATACTTCATCGTACGCCATGTATACCAGAATCAGCGAGATGACCGCCGTCACCAGACAAAGGAAGCACCACTGGCCGACGATAAACGCCTGGCAGAAAACGAGGATCGCGCTCACGATCCCCAGCGGGATCACGTCAATGCCGAACACGATCACCATCCACGGCCGGTACTGCCAGCGGCGCGTGGAGCCGGCCAGTCCGAAAATCGCGTCTCCGAAGTACGCCAGGGCGCCCAGCGCGGCGTCGGGAATGCCAAACCAGTGATCCATTCGCCGCGCGACGCTGGAGGTGAGGACTTTCTCCGTCTGCTCGCCGAAGATCGGATCCCAAGCGTACGGGATGATTTTCCATTGATAGAGCGCCATATGGCCAGCCATCCCTGCGGCGACCATGGCCAGCACGCAGATCGGAATCCGCTGGCGCCAGGCCGAGGGGTTGTAGCTAAAAATGACCGGCGCCTGGAGGTCGGGCGCGGGAAGTTTTTCCAGCGTTTGCGGCATGAGCGGAGTTTCATCGCGGCAAGAGAATCGCGAGGAAACTCACGCTGCACAATCCATGCCAACCGCGTGGTGCGTAGCTTACCGCTCGAAGATGCGATCGAGCACGCCCTCGTTGCGCCGGCTGGTTCGCGTCTGGCTCGAAATCTGGAGCGAGCCTCCGCCCCGCGATGTGCGGCGATATCCGCCGGAACGTGGCGAAGAGTCCGTAAGGTGCAGCGCGTCGAACAGCGTCCGACGTCCGGAAGTAACGTGCGGCCGCGGCTGGGCGGTAGCGGTGTGGACTTCGACGGGAGTAGAGCTCGGCGCCGGAGGGCGGTTCGCGTCGCCGCGCTCGACAAGGAACCCCGGCGCCGACTCCGCCTGGCTCGAGGAATCGCCTTCGTCGTCGCGGCTGGTTCGCAACACCCCGCGGCTGAAGATCGACTCCGTAGAACGTCGCTGAACGTGCGACGAGGCCGGCCGCGGCGCCGGTATCGAGACAACCGCTTGCGGTTTCGCGCTCGGCGCCGCCGAACTCGCCTCCTCCACAGCGTCCCCGGCATCCTCACTCGCCGCGCTCTTCGCCACGCTCGCCGCCTTTCGCAGCGGATGCTCCTTGGTTGACGGCGCCGAAGTCCCGCAACCGGCGCAAGTGGCCGCCGGCGATTTGCTCATCTCCACGAACCGCACGAGCGGCGCTTCCCCCAGAGGCGCCGCCTCCTGGGGACTTGCCGGACGCTCGACCGACTTCAGAGACGGCGAGGGAATCGCTCGGGCCGACTTCACCGGCTGCGGCGTTACGTCCGCCTCCGGCGCGGCCGGCTCATCGGCGAACCTCCACTCCAGCGTGCTTCCGGCGTGCTTCTGCCCCTCATCCTCCACGCCCGAGACGGGAACAATCTGAGAGTCCGAAGCCGTCTCGAGCAGCCGCGGCGTCTGCTCGCCGGCCGCGGCCACGGATGCGATGCTCATCAGCGACGTCAGGTTGTTCCGCGTCGTACGATGGCTCGGCTCGATCAACAAGGCCTCGCGATAGGCTGCCGCCGCCTCTTCGTAACGGTCCTGCAGTTGCCTGCAATAGCCGAGATCGTTGAGCAGATTTACGTTTTCGGGGTCCGACTCCAGGGCCGTCAGCAGATGGTCCTCCGCCCGCTGGTACTGGCCTTCCTTGGCCAACAGCACGCCCAGCCGATGGTGGGCGATCGTATGGCGAGGATTCGCCGAAACGAGCGTCTGGTACGCTTCGCGGGCCTGCTCGCTGTCGCCGCTGCGCTCCCAGTGTCGGGCGCTAGTGAGCGTCGCCTCTTCGCCGCGCTCCTGATTCGCGCCGACGTCGCGGGAGAGCGGCCGGGCGCCGCTTTGCCAGCGGACCGGAGCGGCGCACCCTGCGGCGCCCAACACGCCTGTCAGCACAAGACAAAACACTGGGCCATGCAACCGCGACATAATTTTCATCCTGGTGAACGATTGTCGCATCGACATACTCCCGGCGCCTTCCCGCCTGGCGCCGGCAGCGCAAGGAGAGGGTAGGGAAGGC
>JAHWKS010000081.1 GCA_019347795.1 Planctomycetota bacterium
CCTTTCGCAAACCGCGGCTCTTCCTATCCCCGCACCGCGGCCGGCCGGCGGTTGAGCGGTGATTTTTCCTTGCGCCCAGCCAAAAACCGCATAAAGTTTGATTATTCAAAAAGCCCATCTGAAGTGGTCAGTCTCGTTGCGAAAATGGCTAAAAACCCAAGGAAAACGCACGTTCTCGCGCAATATTCGCACCCGCAGGTAAGCGCGCATCGTCGGGGCCATGATTGACGGGGGTGGTAGGTTGGCGGGTGGTTGGAATCACACGCACCTACGGGAGGTCGATCATGGCGCGGGGGGAGTTGGGGAAGGAGGCGGTGTGGCGGGATAGGCTGCGGCGGTTTCGGGCGTCGAGGATGACCGTCGCAAGGTTCTGTGAATTGGAGCGGGTGTCGCTTGCGTCGTTTTATCAGTGGCGGAGAAAGTTGGAGTCGCGGAGCGGCGGAGCGGAGAAGACGCAGCCCGCGTTTCAGCAGGTGGTGGTGACGTCGGCGATGGTTTCGCCGGGCCTGCGGGTGCGGCTGGCAAGCGGGGCGGAGATCGAGGTGGCGGCAGGAGACCTGGATGTGATTCGGGCCGTGGTCGGCGAGTTGGCTCGCGCCGAATGCGAGTTCGCCGCCGAGGAGGATGCGGCATGCTGAGCATCCCCAGCACGATCAGGATCTACCTGCACACGCAGCCCACCGATCTGCGCAAAGGCGCCGACGGCTTGTGCGGCGTCATCCGCGGACAGTTCCAAGGCGACCCGCAGGACGGCAGCTTGTTCCTGTTCTTCAATCGCCGCCGCGACCGGGTGAAGATGCTCCACTGGGACGGCACGGGCTACTGGATCTACTACAAGACGCTTGAGTCGGGCACCTTTGAATGATCTCCACGCACGAGCCGCGCGTGCGAATCGACGCCGTGCAACTGGCGATGCTCTTGAGCGGCGTCTCGCTGAAAGGCCCGCGCCGCAAGCGCTATCGGCGCGTCGCCTGACCTAGTTCTGAGCTGGAAAAACCCAGTAAATCCTTTTTCCAGAAGGGGGGGGTTGCGCTTTGCGCGGAGCGCATAGATTTGGGCGATATGAGCACCTTGCCCCTCTCCTTCGCGATCCCCAACGACCTCGGCGCCTGCCAAGCTCTGGTGGAGCAACTGGCGATGACGGTGGAAGAGGTAACCCAGAAGAACGCGAAGCTGGAACAAGAGAAGCAAGAGCTGGAATTGGCGTACGCCGAACTGCTGCAGCGCGGGTTCCGCAACTGGAGCGAGCGGTATCTCAACAACCCCGATCAACTGCGGCTGGACTTCGACAACACCGACGATGCGGCCGACGCAGCCGCGGGCTTGGCCGAAGCGATCGAAGAAGCGCGCCCGCAGGATGAGCAGGTGATCCCTGAGCACACGCGTCGTCGTCCGCGGCGTCGGCGTCAGGAGAAGCTTCCCGAGCATCTGGAGCGCGTCGTGGTGGAGGTGGAGGCGGCGCCGGAAGCGCTCGAGTGATGCGATAAGATCGGCATGAGCTCGTGGGCGTCCTGCTCGCTGATCTCGCGTCCCCAGCTCTTGAGGGTCCGAACCTGCAGCTCCGCTTCATAGCAGGAGCCATCGTCCCAAAACTCATGAAAGTAGAACGTGTCAGGAGTAAACGGGCGAGCGGCTACGATCAGGCGAATTGCCGAACCGTTGCCTCGCCGTCGCTTCAAGTAGGCACCGACGGACAAGGGCTTCGGGCACCGCTGGTTCGCTGCACGCCCCGGCTCATGTCCGGAACCGGATCGAGCGCCGCCGGCGGATTCTCCGGTGGCCGGCACCTTGCCATCTTCTTGTGTGGACTTCATTGGGCAACACTGCCATGATTCGCCGAGAGAATCCAAGTATCCGCGAAAAAAACCACCGCGCGGTGCGGTGGTGGGTTGAGCCGTCGGCTCAGCAGCTATTCGGCGTCGCCGCCATTGTCGGCGGCTTCATTCGGGATCATTGGCTCTCGGCCCTGCTCGTTCACCGCCCGGGCGAGTGCGTGACTGCAAAACGCCCGGGCGACTGTGGCGTGATCGGCCGGAGTTGTGGGATCGCCCTCGGTATCGGGGGGAAGCCGCCCCGCATCAGCCAGCCGAGGAGATCGCCGGCCCGTTGCTCGACTTCGGCCCAGTCCCTTTGCCTGTAGGCGGCGAGAAGTTCATCCCAAGCCGTTTGCGGGTCCATTGGCGCCTCCCATCAGGCTTCGACCAAGTCGAGAAGCGACGCCGCTTTGTGATCGGCCTCCAGTCGTTCACCCGCATTCGGCATCTCGCGGGCGAGGCGAGTAAGAGCATCCACGACTGCGAAGATCGTGAGCGCTCCCTGCCGGCGAGCGGTCTCCAGGGCTTGGTTCGCCAGCGATCGGGTGACGCCGTGGCGGGCGAGGAGTTTCTGGGCCTCCTCGACCTCGGCCGGGAGCTTGGTCTGCATCGCCATTTCGACGACTCGTACGAATGAGTCGCGGCGTTGGTCGCGGCGTTCGACTAACTGCTCGATCGTGCGGCGGACGCCGGCGAGGGCTTCGTGGACATTGGCGGTGTGCTTTCGGCTGAACTCCTGCACTTCGACTGAGTCCCAGACGATGTGGTTCGCGCAGACCTTCTGAAACCAGAAGGTCGAGACGCCGACTGAGCGCTTGCCGACCTCGCTGTTCCACAGGAAGAACCCGGGCGCGAATGTCTCGCCTTCGATCTCCGCCCAGCCGGTCGGGTCAACCAGGAACACGAAGAGGTCCTGCTCGCCGCAGTACAGCCCGGCGCCGCCGGTGGATGCCTGCTGCGGCGGTTGGAAATCGACGGCGAACTCCTGAACGACCTGGAGTAAGTCGGCGTTCCAGAGTCGCGTATAGCTGATGCCGTGGATCGAACGCAGGGAGCCGTTGCTCGTGAGAAGCTGCAGCGGCTTGTTGCCGCTTGGTAGCGTCTCGCGGAAGGCCTGGGCGGCCGTGTCCGGCGAGAGGCGATTGATGGTGTCTTTGCTCACGCGGGCTAGGCCGCACAACTGGGTGAAACTCCAGTCGTTCATGAGAAAGACACCGTCGCTGCCCGCTTCCAAGATTAAGCGGTTCTCCTGAGGACGCGGCGTCAGTTCCTGCGGCGGAAGCCATCGGTCGGTGGCCCGCTCCTTATCGGCTCGGCAATGATCGACGAGAGCCGCAAGGGAAGGGAATTGTTCGTCGGGGGTGCGGCGGAACAGTTCGTTGTGAGCCTGCTTGAGGTTTTGCGTGCGCATAGCGATTCCTCGGTGCGAGAAGTGAAGGAAACTCCGCAGCGCCAGCCTGGCGCGTTGGGAAGGAACAAGTGGGATCACGGTAGCGCGGAATCAGGCCGGCAGTCAAAACGGTAGAACATTCAGCCCCAGGAGAAAACCTCGCCCAAACCGGCGTCGGTGCCCGTAAGCGCCCTTGAACTGTCCAGCAAGACCGAATAAAACCGAAAAAACCCGATTATGAACTGCAAGGTCACGAGCACCGGATGGAAGAACGCTGGCTCTCTGTCGACGAGATTGCCACCCACCTCGGGATCAGCCGGGATACGGTCTACAAATGGATTTCGCGCAAACAAATGCCTGCTCACAAGCTCGGGAAGCTGTGGAAATTCCGCGTGAGCGAGGTTGACGCCTGGGTAAAGAGCGGCCGCACAAATGACGGCAACGCGCCGAATAACGATTCCGGGTCCGAATCCAAGGACGGAGGGGCCTCGCCGTGACGCAACAACGCACGTTCATCGATGTATTCGGAGGATGCGGGGGGCTATCGTTGGGCCTGATGCAAGCCGGCTGGAAAGGGCTGTTTGCCATCGAGGCGGACACGTTCGCATTCGATAGCCTGAAATCCAACTTGCTGGCTAAGGGCGGTCGATACCGGTATTCCTGGCCCAAGTGGCTCGACAGAGAACCGTGCGAGGTCACAAAGTTCATTGAGACCCACCGCGACCAGCTCAAGAAGCTCGCAGGCAAGGTCTATTTGATTACGGGCGGGCCACCCTGCCAGGGGTTTTCGCTGGCGGGACGGCGCAAGAAAAACGACCCGCGAAATGGGCTGTTTCGCCACTATCTTGAAATCGTCAAGATCGTGCGCCCGCCGCTGCTCTTTTTCGAGAATGTGCGTGGCGTCGCAGTCGAGTTTGGAAAAAAACATCAAAAGAAACGGAAGCGCGGGCCCGGTCGCCCCAGGGTCGCATTCTCTGTCAAAATCCAACAGGAACTCGACGCGCTCGGATACAAGGTCTTCCCAAAGCTCGTTCGGGCTGCTGATTTCGGCGTTCCGCAGCTACGTCCACGCTACATCATGATTGCCATCGACAAGGTGGCGCTGTGTGGCGATGAGGAATTCACTCCTTTTACCTGGCTGGAAGAGATCAGGAAACAATTCCTTGCCGAGAAGGGGTTGCCGCCGCGAAGGCCAGTGTGGGTCAGGGAGGCCATTTCTGATCTTAAGCTGCGGGGCAAGAAGCTGGTTCCCTGTGAAGACACCGATGGCTACGAGCAAATCGAGTATAAGGGCCCTTTGACGCATTACCAGTCGCTGCTTCATGGGGACATGAATGGGACGGCGCCCAATAGCATGCGGATCATCAAGCACGGGGATGTGGTACGGGAGCGGTTCGCAAAGATACTTGAGACTGCCCGGCGCGGCGTGCAGCTCAGCCCAGCAGTGCGAAAGAAGCTGGGCATTAACAAGATGTGCGTCGTGCCATTGAACCCTGAAAAACCATCCCACACCCTGACGAGTTTGCCCGACGATCTAATCCACTATTCGGAACCACGTGTTCTGACGGCGCGCGAATACGCCAGGCTCCAGTCGTTTCCTGACTGGTTTGAATTCAAGGGTAAGTATTCAACGGGTGGCAACAGGCGCGTTCGCGAATGCCCTCGTTACACCCAAATAGCCAACGCGGTCCCTCCCTTCCTCGCGGAAGTGATCGGGCTGCTCCTGGCACGTGTTGCAGAGGAGATCGAAAATAAGCAGAAGCAGTCCAACGGCGCGACGAAAAGTCGCTCGATGCCTGAGGCAGGCCGGACATGAGTTACGTTCAGAATCCGCTGGTGTCATGGCTCCTCCTGCATGCATATGGCCAAGGGGGCACGGTAGCAGTACCGTCTTCGGGAACTGCCGGTCCCTTGGTGATGGGCGCGTTTCCCCCAGGGATCGATGACGTCCTCCACCATGTCACGAGCCGACATACGGCTTGGTCTGTGGCCACGCGCGAGTTTGACTGGTGCATCCTTGTAGGCGGTCCGGGCAACGGGAAATCGGAGGCCTTGCGATCGCTCGCTTCAATGCTTGGAATCACCCTTCCGCCCCGCGTTCCGGGACAGGCCGTACCGCGTACGATCCCCAGCGATTGGCCCGCCAATGCGCACCCTCTCACCAACGGCCTGCGGATAGCATTCGTAAACGATGCCTCCATCCCCAGGCAGGACTTGCCAGCGGATGGTAGTGTTCCTGGCCTCTTTCACGACATTGTCAACGCGCTAGAACGGACCGCCCAGGGTGAGCCAACCTCGCTGTTCGTGAACGTCAACCGCGGGATTTTGATTGAGGAACGCGGTGGGTTAAATGCGGTGTCCGACTGGAGTGCGGAGCCGCTGGCTCGGCGCCTGGGTGCGGCTGCTGTAGAGTGGCTCGCCGGTCCTGTGGATACCCTTGACGGGCTTGAGAGCATTCTTCGACCAAGTCCCGAGAGGCCGCACTACGGTCAATTCACGCTGTCGCTGCCAACAGCAAGTGGCGAATCAGTGTCGATCTGCGTGCGTGTTGTTTTCCTCGATGTGCTTTCATTGCTTGAGCCGATGCCAGGAGCCGGGGCATCCGTGGTGGACTTCAGCACGTCGCCGCCGGAGGTGGCACAGTACCTGACGCTGGGGCGTCTGGTCAGTCTTGATGTGACCAGGGATAGTACTGTCGCAGGCACATTGGCTTCAATGTACGCAGAGGACGCCAACTGGGGTGGAGGAGGATGCAAAGATGCGTCCGGGCAGCTCTGTTCCGCCCATGCACTGTGCCCGTTTGCGCAGAATGCACATTGGCTAAGGGAGCCAGCACTCCGGCAGCGTTTCTTGGATATTCTTCGGGGGGCAGAGATAGCAGCCACTCGCAGGCTCACCTACCGAGATTTACTTGGCCATGTCTCACTGGCCGTCGTCGGCGCTCCTGAGGAGGACTGGTTGGCGGGTAAACACCCATGCCAATGGGTTGCGGACAATCACCAGCAAATCAGTAGTGGGGCGGGGCAGAAAGCAGCGACAATTCGGCTAGCACGTCACCGGATATATACGAACCTTTACCCTGGAGGCGGATTTCAGGTAAGTGGAGAAATCGCCCGGAGAACGCTCAAGGAGGATAGCGTCTTTGGTTCGATCATCGACTTGTTGGTTGTTGGGGGGGAGGCTGCTCGGCTCCAGCCGTTTGAGAAAGCATTCGCGGACATTGACCCGGCGCGAGACACGGAGAGTTGGGACGGCCTGCGAAAACGCGTTCTCGATGCGGTCGAGTCCCTGGATATCGTTTCGCCTTCGGAGCAACTTGTCTCGTGGACGGAGCTCCCGGCGGCGGCGAGCTGTGAGATCGACAAACAGCTTGATCGCGTGCTGCGCGAGGAAATTGCCGTCGAATTACCAAAAGGCACAAGGGCATCCATCTCCCGCGTGCGAGTTCTTCGACGCTGGCGGGCCGTCATGCTCCTGCGCAATGTCGGCACGGCGCTTGGGCATCTGAGATACGCGGAGGCAATTGGATCATGGCTGGCCGAGCAGGAGAGTGCCCTGCTTGGGGGGCAGCGGCTGCGGCTCGGAGATGGCGTTAACAACCTCATCATCCCGGCAGGAACAGGCGGAAAGGTGTTCATGGCCCCACTTCGGCCCAGGACATACTGCCTAACCGGCGACCTTGATCCGAATACGCTCCTAGTCACCGTCCAGACAAACGAGCTAGACGTTTCAATTGTTGCGCAGGGAGATGTGCTGGTAGCCGAGGTGAGGATGCGCCAGCGGGGAAGCTCGACGGAACCGCTTGCGACGCTGGCTATCGACTTGGCGGTGGCCAGGGAGGCCCTGCTGTATTCAGATGGCAAGACCGACGCCTTCACGGAAATTGGGGATACGGCGTTTGCAAGAATCGAGCGGGCGAGGGCCTCGCTCATCAGCCGGGAACGGCTCCGGAGAATCAATGTGTGGTTTACTGACGGCAAAGGTACGCCTTTCCAGCTTGTTCCAAGTCCAACCGGTGCGACTGCCCTTCGCGTTCAACGGGGTTGAGGTACCGTCATGCCAAATAATTGGGTAAACGAACTACTACCGCTGCCTCGCCCTGAATACGGGAAGTTGACCGAATCGCTGTTGGTTGACCTCATATGGCGTTCTCCGGGTTCATCCCTTGCAACGCGAATGGGCGAGAAGACGCTATTTGAGCATCTGCGCGGGTTGAAAACGCCGGAGGATGATCCAGCGTTGCCGGAGCCGGAGCGCCTGGTTCCAAGGAGGTTGGGCGGAAAGCCGCTGACGGTTGAGACAATGCCGCTTGCCGAGTCCTTCAATCTGGCCGGGTTGGTCACGGCGCCAGTGGGGAACCAGGGACCGGTCATGCCGATCCTGGAGTCTCTCAAAGCACCTCGGGCCCGCGGTAACACATCGACGGCTTGTGTGCCAATTCACCCGGCAACGGTCGCACTTCAAACGCTGCATGGTCTTGTCAACAAACGAAGTCCTTCGGACCTTGCGGAGGCGATTGAGCAGGTGGGGTGGCTTGGTGGGGCACAGGCGGAAGGCGCGGTCGCAAGATCGTTTCTTTCACTGTTCAGCGGAACGCCCGATCCACGCAGAGGAGCGACGGGGGCAATCGAGTGGCTCCTTCCACAGATTGCCGCACATTCCTGGGCGGGTTTGCCCGCGAAGTTCGCAAAAGCGTCAACCAGTCTACCAAGTTGGCCGCATGTCGGACCCGTGGTGCCAGTTAGCAGGGTGCCATCGCGTCTTGCCACATGCCGGCAGACGCCGTTTGCTTGGTTTTGGAGGAAGTGGCAAAGCCTGTGCGACCCGACGAGCCGCTGGCACGAGCGTCTCCCGGCTCGAAGGTTTGTGGATTGGGCACTGTGCCTTTTGCGAACCGGGCTTGCATTCGCATATCTATGGGAAGCTGAGTTTTTTTGCCGTCTACACGCTATGGTCGCAAGGCGGCTTGGCGGGCTGGCGGCCCCCGGGCGCAGTCCCATCGAGTCATTGCTCGCCGAGGGAGTGGTACTGGCCACGATCGATCCTCCAAGCGTGCCCGCCAACCAAAAGGGGATATGGCCGGCGACGTCGGACTTGATCGCTCGCGGATGGAAGGCGAGGCATCAGCTTCTTGAGACCGCCGGCCTCGGGGATACCTTGCCCGACGCTCCCACGCTTTCTGGCGCACTGCAGCTTTGGGTCGATGGCCTGACCGCGGATCAGGTGCAGTCCATTGGGGAGAGCATTCGGGTCACCGGGTCGATGGCGAATAACCAAAAGGAGTTCGTGCGATACCTGCTCGTCCCCCGGTCGTCTGACGACGATTCCGTTGACCAGGCGGACTTCTACTCGCTTGCGAGGACGAACAGTCGGCACATCTGGTTTCGCCCCGGCCCGGAATGGCTCGTCGTGGTGACGAGCTTGCTCTGCACCGGACCCGGAGGATTCTGCACGCTCGGCGACTTGACACGGGATCTCGGCTCCCTTGGTATGCGGGTGGAACGTTCGGTTCTGGTGGGCATGTTGGAGGAAGCAGGATTGAGTACAGACAGCCCAGACGCCGACGATGCGCTGGTGATCAGGTCGGGTTTCTGAGGTGAAGGAGATGCCGGATGCCAGTCATGGGACATGCCATTGGCCGGTACCTCGCATCATTGCGAGGTCTTTACTCTGTTGAGTTGCCCGAGTCACTTGCATCGGAGATGGTCGAGCTTGTGCAGCAAGCAAACGCGAACGTGGCGAACCGGGCCTTTCTCGTGTCTTCGGCTGCTCCTCTGCCCGGCATGGCAAACGCGACGATTAGTTGGCGGCAACTGCTCGCCTGGCGCACTGACGAAGATCGGGTTTTTGTCTGGCAACGCGGGCTACAGGAGCCGGATTCGTCATTCCAGAGCGTCGTTCGCCCGTTCATCTCGCGGCGGTTTCCGGGGGCCGGTGGGGGCGAATGTAGCCTGCCGCTACTGGTCCGTGCGTGTGTCCGCGAGTTGTGGCAACGTCGAGGGTGGTGGCCCACTGGAGACACATACGAGGCCTTTCTAACGACGGCCTCTTGGGTCGCCGACCTCTTGTCCACGATGTTTGAAAGGGCTGGCAATACGCCCGGCGTCCACTGGAGTGATCGATTCCTGGTGCATCTCGCATCGATGTTGGACAACGCCGACGCCGCCTTGGAAACATTTGATGCGGATGCGGGTGTTTTGGTCCCGCGCCATGCTTGGGAAATTGTCCGGCTGTCAGGTCTCCCGTTACCCGCAGCACTTGTTGGCGTCGCAAATCGATTCTTGAACGCACCTGAGTCTTTGCCGCCGAATCAGGTGAAGAAAGTGACTGAGTTGTGGGAGGACATCGTTCAGTCATTTCTCCTGCGCGAAGGAGGTGTACCCGAATTCCTGCTGGCGCTCGACCGTGAAAGCGTTGGTCCGGTGAAGGTGAGTCCTTGGCGGGACCTCGACTGGAATCAGCTTATGGGCGTTCCGCCGGATGCTCCTGCGCCGGTGGTTGGGGCCGCTGTTTTCGCATCGGCTCCGTCGCCGACGGTCTTGTCGGACACGATTCCGAATACGTCGGCACCGGAGCGGCCCTCCTGGTGGGGAGTTACAACAGGGCACCTTGAAAATGCCCGCGCTCACCTGCGTAAGTCGATGCCCCTTTCTCCGGACGACACGAGGCCGGGCTTTCTCGCTCTGGGGGGAACCGGATCGGCGCCGTTCGTGCTTGACACTCGTCCCGGCACCGTCGCCCACGCGCATACGCCTACCAAGTGGCGGTCGAGGGTTGTCCTGGGTGGACTTGGGCTGCGGTACAAGGAAGATTGGAGGGCGCTGCATGTCGGGGACATCGAACCTGCCGCTGCGGACGCAGGCGATGCATGGGTGGCTCCGGCGAGCATCAAGCTCGAAATGAAGGGTTGCAGCTTCAGCCAGATGCAGGTGACGGCGAGCGCGGGCGGGCAGTTGCAGATCGCATTCGATTTGCAGGTTGAATTCACCGCCAGCCGCGATCGGCAGTCGGGCGATTTATCAGGATCTTGGAACCCGGAACGGAGATTAAAGGCGACGATCGATGTCAGGCTGAGACATGGTGGCCAATGGGAGGCGGCGCGGCGCGTAGCGACCGAAATCAAGGTCATTATCCCCTCGCCGTTCTCCCCGACCGTATTGGTAACGGCAGACGACAAGTTGAAAGCGGTTGGGCCAGACGATGAGGAATCATTTGCAGCAGTAAATGCTGGTGCCACTACATGGTCCGCGGTGACCACACCAACAATCCTGCTCGACGAAGAAGGCCGCTTCGCGGTAGGCGTCTACGACGGCGTGCTCGAACCGTGGTCGGCAGCGTTTCGGGACGTAGGCGAGCCAGCCGTAGACGATGTTGCATTTGCGCCTTCACCCAGCGGCTTCTTCCCGGCTGCAGAACACGACCTGGACGACGGCGTGGTCGTTTCTGACAATCATCCGATGCATGGCGGCGAAATTGCCGTCTTCCGGGTGAAGGAGCGGTCGAAGAACCTCTCATCGGGTATCCTTTCCGCGGTACGCGGCCTCCCGTCCGGGCGGCGCCCACCGGCGGCAGCCGCCCGCGAGGGCGTGCTCGGCCAATACCAGGACAGCATCACACCGGTGCTCTGCGCCTCTTCGCCCGCATCGCTGGATTCGCTGTACCAGCACGTCATTGCTGCTTCCGACGACCCTATCACATGGACGGAGCACCTAGGGGGACCAGCTCCGCAGATCCTGTTCGATAGGCCAGACGGATTTGTATTGCCAGGGGTCGGCAATGGCCCGACGCTCTCACTTACGGCTACGCCGGAGTGGGCAAATTTCATGGCCGTGATGGGGCAAGTGTGCGCCGGGATCGGACTACGCCCAGGGGCGGAAACGATGTGGTT
>JAHWKS010000082.1 GCA_019347795.1 Planctomycetota bacterium
CCGAAACCGCCTTGGACGCCGCCGCCGCCGTCAAAGGCGCGGCCGGGATAGACGTTCAATCCGCGATCGGGGCTGTAGTCGAACATATTGTTCGGGCCGAAGTTGTAGCCCGGCCGATAGGCGCGATCGTACTGATCGCCGTAGTAGTACTGACCCCGGTTGTAGTTGTAGTAGGGGTCGTTGTAATACCGGTTGCCATAGAACTGGCCGGTGGCGTAGGGACTGAACTGGCCGCGGCCGCGGCCGTAGGCGCCGACGCCAAGCTCGGCGATCTCGCCGGGCTGGGCGCGGGTGACGAACTGGCCGCTGGTGTCGTACCAGCCGTTGTTGCGGAAGTAGACCCAGCCGTTGTCGGCGCGGCGCCACCAGTTGCCGTTGTGGTAGCGGAAGTCGCCGCGGGCGTAGATGTTGCCGCTGGTGTCGTACCACGTGCCGTTGCGGTGATAGAGCCAGTCGCCGTTCTGCGTCTGGTGCCACCACAGGCCGTTGTGGAACCGCATGTCGCCCTGGGCGCCGGCTTGAGCTTGGGCGCCGGCCTGAGCGTCTAAGTCGGCCTCGGCGTCAAGTCCCGCTTCCCCCCGGGCATCGCCCGGACGAGGCTGGCGGAGGTCGCCTTGCACGTCGACGCCGACGTCGGCATCCACGTCGGCTCGAGGCGGCTGAACATCGGCGTCCACGTCGGCCTCGGTTCGGATGCCGGCATCAGCGCCCGGCCGAGCGGCCGGCGGTTGGGCGCCGGCTCGCTCTTCGCCGGCGACATCGGGATTCAGGTTGGCGTCAACGTCGGCGCCAACCTCGGCATCCGCTCCGGCTCGCGGAGCGTCCACTTCGGCTCCGGCCTGTCCGGCCGCTCCGGCCTGACCTGCCGCTCCGGCCTGCTGTGCGCTTGCGGCGCCGACCCACATGAGGATCGCCAATGAGGGGGCCGCAAATAAGAGACTACGTTTCATGGTAACTTCTCTCCTCCTTAACGGGGGGGGCTGGGCGGCGCGCCCTGTTCGCCGCCAAAACAACGGGGGAATCAGGTCGCAAAATGCGCGCCTCTTGCCGGAAGTCCGGCAGCGCGAAACAACTTCGAACAATTGACTCCTGACCCCCGACTCCTGACCCCGCGTCGCCCTCCCGGTCAGGAGTCAGGAGCCAGGAGTCACGAGGCGCCGACCAGTTCCCACTTTCGGACCTCCGTCAATCCGGGTTGTCGTTTGTCGTCCCGGGACCTACAATTTCAAATCAGCACAAGTCCAGAGTTAGTTTCCGGTTAGGCGGATTTCGCCGGCCACGTCCAGGCGCCTGTTCCCATGGCCGAGCGCGCGAAGCAAATCGCCATCCTCGGCTCCACCGGCAGCATCGGGCGCAACGGTCTGGAGGTGATCCTCGCCTCCGGCGGCAGACTCCAAGCCATTGCGTTGACCGCAAACTCGCGGCTGGAGGAGTTGGTCGCCCAGGCGCGCCGCTTTCATCCCAGGTGGGTCGTCGCCGCTTCAACCGCGGTCGCCAAGGGCTTCGATTTCTCCGGCTTGCCCGCGGGAACCGAGTTGCTCGTGGGACCGGAGGGGGTTGAGCAAGTCGCGTCGTCGGCGGAGGTGGATGTGGTGCTGGCGGCGATCGTCGGCAGCGCCGGCCTGCGAGGGACCTGGGCCGCCCTGGAGGCGGGCAAGACGGTGGCCCTGGCCAATAAAGAAACGCTGGTGACTGCCGGACCCCTGGTCATGGAGTTGGCAAGACGGCGCGGGAGTTGCCTGTTGCCGGTCGATAGCGAGCACAGCGCGGTTTTCCAGGCCCTTCAGGCCGGACGCCGCAGCGAGGTGCGACGGATCGTGCTCACCGCCAGCGGCGGACCCTTCCGCCGCCACTCGCGCGAGCAGCTTCGGCAGGTGACCGTAGAAGAGGCGTTGAACCACCCCAACTGGGACATGGGGCCGAAGATCACCGTCGATTCGGCAACCATGATGAATAAGGCGCTGGAGATTATCGAGGCCCGCTGGCTCTTTGATCTCTCGCCCGATCAGATCGACGTGGTGGTCCACCCGCAGTCGGTCATCCACTCGATGGTAGAATACGTGGACGGGTCGGTCGTGGCGCAGCTTAGCCCGCCCGACATGAAGCTGCCGATTCAGTATGCACTCTCCTGGCCTCATCGAACCGAGGGGCCGGCCGAGCGTATCGATTGGAAGCAGGCGATGTGCCTGGAGTTCGAGCCGCCGGACCTGGAGCGATTTCCCGCCCTGGGATTGGGATACGAAGCGGCCCGCCGCGGCGGAACCGCCGGCGCCGTGCTCAACGCCGCGAACGAGGCGGCCGTCGCAGCTTTTTTGGAGCGACGCTTGCCGTTTCACAAGATCGTCCCGGCCTGCCGGGCGGTGCTGGCCTGTCATAACTACGACGCCCATCCGTCGCTGTCGCAGCTTCTGGAGCTGGACGGCTGGGCGCGAAAAGAAGTAGCTCATTGGATTCAGTGATCATGGAATATCTGCTTGGCGTGGCGAACTTGTTGTGGGTCATCCTGAAGGTGGCCGTCGGCATCGGGTTCGTCATCTTCGTGCATGAGTTGGGGCACTTCCTCGTCGCCAAGATGTGCGGCGTGAAGGTGGAGAAGTTCCTGGTCGGCTTCGACGTGCCGATCAAGATCGGGCCTTTCCCGCTCCCTCGCACGCTGTGGAAGATGCAGTGGGGCGAGACCTTGTACGCCATCGGCGTCATTCCCCTGGGCGGCTATGTCAAGATGCTCGGCCAGGACGACAATCCCGCCAACTACGAGGCGGAGGCGGAGCGGACAAAGCTTTCGAAGCCTCGCGACCACGAGGACGTGATGGACGCGGGCATGGTCGCCGTCGGCGTGCACGAGGATGAACGCGGCGATCACGTCGAGCCGCTGGAGGCGGTCGGCAATCACGAAGGGCGCCCGCAGCAGCCCGCGGAGATCGATCCCCGCAGCTACACCGCCAAGAGCGTCCCCCAGCGGATGGCGATCATCTCGGCCGGCGTGATCATGAATGTGATCTTCGCCTTCATCATGGGGGCGGTCGCCTACGGTCTGGGTGTTTCCGAGATGCCGGCGGTGATCTCCGGCACGAACCCCGGCAGCCCCGCCTGGATCGGCAGCGAAAACTGGGAAGCGATCGACCACCTGCTGCCGGGCGATAAGATCGTGCAGGTCGGCCGCGAGGGCGCCCCCTACGAGCACCTGCGGTTCAAAGAAGACGTGATGATCCCGATCTTCCTCAACGGCACAGGGGAAGAACTCGATATCCTCATTGAGCGCGATGGCGAGCGGCATTGGGTGTCGCTGCGTCCCCGGCCGTCTGATCCCACGGCGCCGCGCTCGCCGCCGGCGATCGGGGTGGAGTTGCCGCTTTCGCTGACGCTCGGCGCCTCGCCGGTGCTTGACCACTTGCCGGCGGGAAAAGCGACGCCCCCGTTCGAGGGCGGTGATAAGATCGTCGCCGTCGATGGCGAGCCGGTCGAGGGTTACCCCGACCTGCAGCGGATTCTCGTCCGCCGTGCGGATCAACCGCTCACCTTCACCGTGGAGCGCGAGAGCGAGGAGACGTCAGCCGGCGGCCCGCAGACAACGCGGGTGGACATCCCCGTCGGGACAAACCCGATGCGGACATTGGGCCTGCACTTGAAGGCGGGACCGGTGATCGCGGTGCAGGTCGGATCGCCCGCACATGCCGCGGGCGTCAAGGCCGGCGATGAGATTGTCTCGATCGACGGCGAGCCGCTGGGCGATCCGCTCACGCTCGGCCGCCGGCTGCGAAAGCAGGCTGGCGAGGAAGTCCCCCTCGTGATTCGTCGCGGCGGCGTCGAGCTGGAGCTGACGATCACGCCCCAAGAGCCGGTCCAGATCGCCGACCCGTCCGGGCCGGACAGCCCGGTGGCGGTGGAAGAGATCGGCGTGGCGTTTCACGTGCTCGGCAACGTTGTCGCCGTCGATCCCGACAGCCCCGCCGCAGGCAAGCTCGAAGCCGGCGATCGCATCATGCAGGCCGAGTTCGTCGCCGCCGACGAGGAGCAGCAAAAAGAGCTGCTCACGGTATTCGACGAGTCGCTGTTCGAGCCGATGGCGCTGAGCGAAGATCGCCGCAACTGGCCGCAGGTCCACTCGGTGCTGCAGCAGGTCCTGCCCGGCACGAAGCTGAAGCTCACCTACGTCCGCAACGGCGCCACCAGGGCGGTTACTCTCGATCCTGTACAGTCGGAGGAGTTTTTCAACCCGCAGCGCGGCGTGCGGCTCACGCGCACGTTCGAGGTGCGGCAGGCTTCCTCCTTCGGCGAGGCGCTGGCCCTGGGGGCCCGCGAAACCAAGGAGCGGTTCATGGACGTGCTCCTGGTGCTGGGGAAACTGCTCAGCGGGCAGTTGTCGATCACGAATCTCTCCGGCCCGGCGGGAATCGCGTACGTGGCGGGGGCGGAGGCCTCGCAGGGCATCGGCAATCTGCTGGTGTTCCTGGTGTTCCTGAGCGTCAACCTGGCGATCGTCAACGCCCTGCCCATCCCGGTGCTGGACGGCGGGCACTTTGTCTTCCTGCTGTGGGAGGGCATCATCGGCAAGCCGGTCTCCGAGAAGTGGGTCATCCGCCTCACCTTCGCCGGGCTGATCTTCCTCTTGGGCCTGATGGTCTTCGTCACCGTGATGGACATCGGCCGGTTCGCCGAGATTGTGCAGTGACGTGGCGAACACGAACGATGCATTGCTCCGCGGCGTCGAAGCGGTCCTTTTCGACGCCGTGGGGACGCTGATCTATCCCCATCCGCCGGCCGTCGAGGTGTACCAGCGCTTCGGCCGTGTGCACGGGGCCGAGTTGACGCGGGAGGACGTAGAGCAGCGCTTCGGCGCCGCCTTTCGCAGCGTGTTCTCCGGCGCCGAGACGGAGACCAGCGAGGAGCTGGAGCGCAGGCGCTGGCGGGATGTGGTGGCCGGCGTCTTCCGCGAACTTCCTCCCGCCGCCATCGAGCCGCTTTTCGGGGAGTTGTGGTCGCACTTCGCAATGAGTGAAAGCTGGCGGCTGTATCCCGAAGTCGCCGATGTATGGCGACGGCTCCAAGCTCGCGGTTATCGCCTCGGCGTCGCCTCGAACTACGATGATCGCCTGCCGCGCGTCCTGGCCGGCCTGCCGCCGCTGGCCGCCTGTCGCGACGTGTTCTGGTCCTCGCAGCTCGGCTACAACAAGCCCGACCCGCGCTTCTTCGCCGCGATCGCCGAGCGAATGAACCTGCCGCCGGAGAAACTCCTCCTCATCGGCGACGACCCCAAGAACGACATACAAGCCGCCCGCCGCGCCGGCTGGAACAGCATCCATCTCCACCGCACCGGCGATCGCCCTCCGGAGGGCGCCATCGCGGATTTGAACCACGCTGTCCTCAGCCGTCGATTCCCTCGCCGACTTTAACCCGCCATCTCGCCTTTTGCGGTCCACGGCTCGATCTGGCGCAGCTTTTTGCTCGCCAAGGCGGCGTAGCAGTCCGGGAGGTCGAACTTCTTCAGCACGGCGGGGAGGAGCGAGGAGAGGGGCCAGTTGTAGACTTCGGTTCCTGCGATGTCGCCGTAGGAGGTCAGAGCGTGCTTGAGCGTTACCTGGCGGACGTGCGGCGAAACGAGGGCCGCGAATGTCGCGGGGATTGTGCCCCAGCCCTTGCCCGCCAGGTGTACCGGCGTGTGGTTGTACTGGGCGAGCCAGTCCAGCACGCGGAGCAGGTCGTGGACGCGCTGGCCGACGTAGGGACGGTCGAGCATCAGGCCGTGGATGGCGTAAAAGTAGTCGCAGCCGTAGGGCTGGAGGAACGTGTCCTGGCCGCAGGTGTTGGGACGGGACTCGCCGATGCCCCGCAGGTCACAGGCGAACAGCTCGACCGCATCGTCGCCGTCGAGCAACTCGCGGATCAGCGGCTCGTTGCGGAGCTCATCGTCGGCCGAGTGGTGGGAAACGTAGAGAATCGCTCCGCCTTGCCCTTGCGGCGGACGGGAGTAGTGCCGCTCGTCGGAGAGGCGATACACTAGCGTTTCGATGTCCGGCTCCGTCTGCAAGGCGTACGTCGTCACGTATCGGCGGGGATAATCGCGCGGCGGCAGCGGCCGGAGAATCCGATATCGCGGCCGGCCCCCCTTTGCCGGGAGCTTCAAGACCTCCCGCACGGCTTGAACGAGCGCGTCGCCGGCGACGCGGCCGCGCGACGCGGCCAGTTGTTCGGCCGACTCGCGAGTGTAGGAGAAGACCGTGCGCGGCTTCATCGGGGCGACTTGCCCCTGCGGGGTGCACCAGAGCGTCTCGTCCTTCTCAATCGTCAGCTCCGGCTCCGCGGCCGCGTCGGAGACGCCGGTGACGCGATTGAAGAAGCGGTACATCGCCGCGCGGGTCTGCTGCGAGTAGCCGTGATAGTCGCCGCCGATGTGGAGCGCGACGTTCTCTTCGGCCCCGAGTTTCTCGTAGAGCCGCTGCAGCCGGCGATGGGTCTCCTCGGCGCCGCGGGCGTCGAAGTAGTCTTTCTCCTGGGCCAGGATGACGACCGGCTTGGGCGCCATCGCCGCGAGGAAGTCGGCGTGGTCCAAGCCCAGCGCGAGCGCCCGCGGCGGGCATTGCTCGGTGTCTTGCGGCAACTCGTTCTCAAGATTGCGACGGAAGGTGGTCACGAAGCACGCGGGAGCGGCCATCGTCCACCGCGGCTCGACGCCGCACAGCCAGGTGGTCATCGTGCCGCCGCCGGAGTTGCCGGTCACGCCGACGTGATTCGGATCCACCTCGTCGCGAGAGAGCAGGTAGTCCAGCGCCCGCACGCCGTCCCACGCCCGCCACGTTCCGAGGAATTCGCCTACCAGGAACTGCTGATTGCCGGCCATCAAATGCTCCCGCACGCCGGGCCCCAACCGCGAGTGCAGCTCCTCGTCGGGATACTGCACTCGCTCGCCTTGGCCGATCGGATCGTAGATGAGCACGACGTAGCCCATCTTCGCCAGCCCCTGCGAAAACGCTTGATACGCCTCGGCCGCCTTGCCGTTGTGACTGTGCCCGCACGTACCGATTACGCCCGGCATCGGCCCGCGGCGCCCCGTGGGGACGTAGAGGTTAGCCGTCACCGGGAAGTCGGGCCGGCTGTAGAAGATGACTTTCTCGATCCGGTAGCCGTCCCGCTCGACGATGCCGGTGACCTTCGCATCGAGCGGCGTCCGCTCCGGGAAGGGGCCGAAGCTTTCGCGGATCTTCGCCTGCACGTCCCGCACATATTGCTCGGCGTCTTCCCGCGTTTTGATCGCCGCCAGGCGCCGGAGGTTCTCGGCCTCGATCCGGCGGAGGCGGGCCTCGAAGAACTCCTGCATCATCCGCGGGAAGCGGTTGAGCGGGGCGAGGCCGCTTTCGTCGCTCGACCACGCTCGCGGCGAGGTCATCGGATGCGCCGCCGCCACGGCGCCCGCCGCAGCCAGGCGCATCCACTCCCGCCGCGAAGACAGACAACGATCGCGTCGGCGCGTTATCCGCTGTACTTTCATCTTTGATGTTCCGCCAGAAGGCGTTAGCTCAAGAGGTTTGCCTCAACGAGTCTAACCTAAGGCGGCGCAGACGACAAAGCTTCCGCCGCGACGTCGGCTGCCAGAATTAGCAGGCCGCTGTATTTTTCGCCTATAATGGCCACATGCTCAAACTAACCCTCCGCGACCTATTCGCCGTCGTTACCATCGCCACAATTCTCGTTGCGTGGTGGGTGGACCTAGCGCACTACTGACGCAAGACCTCACGCCGCGGCGAGAGAGTGCGCGAGGGCATCTTGAAGGCGGCGATGGAGGTCGCGGCGCTCCTGGCGCCAGGTTGCTTCGGCCTCCTGGAAGCGTCGCTCCTGGCGGTCCAGCTCCTGCTCTCGGGAAACGAGCATCGCCGCTTGCTGCTCGATCTCGCGATGCCGGGCCGCCGCCCATTGCTCCAGCTCGTCGCGCTGCGCGCGGAGCTTCGCTTGCTGCTGAGCGAGGCGCTGCGAGAGCGACTCGACTTCCTCCTTCTGCTGCGCCAGCGCTGCCGACTCGCGACGGGAATGCTCGCTGAGCTTCCGCCGGGCCTCGGCCAGCGAGTGTGTGAGAGCCGCCGGTGGATGGGCGCCCTGCAGCGCGAGCCAAAGCTGGTCGATGGCCAGCCGCAATTCCAATGTCTCGCTGTGGGTCTGCATCGTTTCCGCATGCAGCGCCTCGAGAGCGGACCGCCGCTGCTCGAGCTGCGCGGCGCGGCGGGCGAGCGCCTCGCGGCGGCGGCTCCACTTCGCCGTGGCTTCGCGGCTTCGCTCCTGCCAGGCCGCGTTCTGCTCGGCGGCGCGGCGGGCCCATTCCGAGCGTTCTTCCACCAGCCGGCGGCGCTCCGCTTCCAGCTCCGCCTGCAACTCCTCTTGCAGTCGCTCGGCCTCCTCCAGCCGCAATCGCCGCGACTCCAATTCTGCGCCTGCCTCATCGGTTCGGCGGCGAGTCGTGAGACGCCTCTCCTGGGCATCCAGGGCCGCGCGATTTCGCTCCAAGTTGGCCGCCGCCAGGGCGAGCATGTCCTGGGTGGCCTGCGCCTCCGCGTGCAGCCGCTGCCGGGCGGCGGCGAGGGCGTCGTCTCCTTGGCGTCGCTCCTCGGCGGCCTCCCGATCGCGGGATTGATGAGCCTGCGTTTCGCGGTGAAGCTGCGCCTCCCATTTTCGGAGGGCGGCTTGTTTCTCGCGAATCTCCGCCTCGCGAGCCGCCAGAACCCGCTCCCGCCCGGCGGCTTCCTTCTCCGCCGCTTCCGCCAGCGCCGCGACGCGCGCGGCTTGCTCGTCCAGCGATTTCGAGCGAGCGGCGAGCTCCGTCTCGGCCTGCTCCAGCTCGCGCGTTTGCTCGCGGAGCCAGAGCCGGGCGGCGCGGACTTCGCTGTCCATCTCGGCGGCGTCGGCGTTGAATTGGGCCTCGCGACGGTCCAGCTCCTGCTGCCGATGTTGCAATCGCTCCCCAAGCTGCGCAGCTTGCGTCTGCAACTGCATCTCCGCATGTTGCGGACTTCGCCCCGCCGCCGCCATCGCCGTCTCCTGCGGCGCCGCCGCGACGCTCATTTCCGCCGGTCGAGGCGTCGAAGTGTGAGCGCCGGCCGCCTTGCCATGAGGCGGATCAACACGGGTGGCGACTGCCTCAGGGGTGGCTCCTTTGCTCATTGCTCTCCTCGCCGTTAAGCTTGGCGTACCCCGCAATCTTTCCCTATCCTGCAAAATCGGCGAAACCGCGCAGGAAAGTTGAGCGGAAACGAACCCGCTTCGCCGGCGCGGGTATGCTGTACGACGATTTGCCGAAGCGTCGGCGACGCTCGTCGCCTCAACCGATCCTCCCTACCGTGAATGCCGCTCACATCATCGCCCGGAAACGGGATGGACTTCCGCTCACCGACGAGGAGATTACGTGGTTCCTGGACGGCTTTGTGCGGCAGGAGGTGGCGGACTACCAGATGTCGGCCTTGGCGATGGCGATCCTGCTGCGCGGGATGGACGATCGCGAAACCGCCACGCTCACGCGGCGGATGCTCGAGTCGGGCGTGACGCTCTCGTGGCCGGAGTCCGCCGGATGCTACGTCGATAAACATTCCACCGGCGGCGTGGGGGATAAGATCTCGCTGGTGCTGGCGCCGCTCCTGGCGTGCTGCGAGCTGCGCGTGCCGATGATCTCCGGCCGGGGGCTTGGCGCCACGGGAGGCACGCTCGACAAGCTGGAGTCGATCCCCGGCTTTCGCACGGACCTGAGCCTCGAGGAGATTCGCCGCCTGACCGACACGGTGGGCTGCGTGATCACCGGCGCCAGCGAGGAACTGGCGCCGGCCGACCGCAAGCTCTACGCGTTGCGGGACGTGACGGCCACGGTCGAATCGATCCCGCTGATCACCGCCAGCATCATGAGCAAGAAGCTCGCGGAGGGGCTTGATGCGCTCGTGCTGGATGTGAAGCACGGCTCGGGGGCCTTTATGAAGACGCTCGAAGACGCCCGGCGCCTGGCCCGTTCGCTGGCCTCGGTAGGTGCGCGGATGGGCGTGAAGACGACGGCCCTGGTGAGCGACATGAATCAGCCGACGGGGCGGATGGCCGGCAACGCGGTGGAAGTGAACGAGGCGCTGGAGACGCTTGCCGGCGCCGGTCCGGAGGACGTGCGGGAGTTGACGCTGGCCTTGGGCGCCGAGTTGCTCGTCGCGGCAAATCGGGCGCAGTCGCGGGATGAAGCCCGCACGCGGTTGTCGGCGGAACTCGACAGCGGCAATGCCCTGCAGAAGTTCCGCCAGATGGTCCACGCCCAAGGCGGCAACCTCGATGCTCCGCGTCCGGTCGCCCCGCAGTCGGTGATCCTCGCGGAGCAAAGCGGCTACGTGGCCGCCATCGACGCCGGCCGGCTCGGCGCGGCAATCGTGGAGCTCGGCGGCGGCCGCAAGAAGGTCGGCGACATGGTGGACCACTCCGTCGGCCTGGAGATGCGAGTCCGCCGCGGCGACGCCATCGAAGCCGGTCAGCCGCTCGTGCGAATCTTCGCTAAACCTGCGGACGCGGAGGGCATACGCGCCGCCGTCCGACAGGCGATCGCCATCGGCGATTCACCCCCGCAGCCGTTGCCGCTGATCGTCGAGCGGATTGACGGCGCCGATCCGCCAATCGCGTGATCACAGCGGTCAAGCGCCGCTTCGCCGGTGGGCGGTTACGTTGAAGCCGCGCGGATAGGATGCCCCGGCGCTAGGCTGGGTTTTATTTTCTCAGTCGGGGCGCTTAGCGCTGGCGCATGATGAACCCGCCGAAGGGCGATCCTCCGGGCTGCGGTTCGTGGTGGGGCTAGTACCCGTAGCCGTAGGTCACAGGGCCGTAGTACGTGTAGCCGTATGCGCCATAGTGGGGCCACGTGTAGTAATGGGCAGGGTATACGAACCCCGGAGAAGGCACGTAACCAGCGACGGGGTAAGTATCCCCTGAATACCAGGGCGAGGCGTAAAAGCTGTAGTACGGCTGATACCGCCAGCGATACGATCCGTAATAGACGCCGTAGTAATAGTACCCGGGCCAGGCGGCGTTTCGGGCGGCCGTCGTGTTGGATCTTTTCGCGTAGACGGCTGCGGCGGCG
>JAHWKS010000083.1 GCA_019347795.1 Planctomycetota bacterium
GGGTTGTCGGCTTTACCGGCTTCCCGATGCGGAGCGGATCGCAGATCTCTGCATTGACTGGCTTACGCGCGTCCCCAAGGACATGCCGCCTGATTTCGACGACCACTTGAAGGCAGCCTTTCGACTGGTTCCGGTGACGGACGACGACTTCGATCGGCGAACTGCTTGACTGTGTCTCTGAAAAACGTGATCGCTCGCCCTCAGAGCGGCACGCCGAATGTAGTTCAGCTACAATCGCGACGGTTTCTCTAGTTCCTCATCTGCCCACCCACAGAACCGCCATGATTCGCTCTCGCTCGCGTGACGTCTCGCGTCGTCAATTCCTTGCTTCGGCTGCGGCCGGAACGGCGGCCTTGGCCGCGGCGCCGGCGGCGCATACCGCTGCGGCGGCGGAGAAGGAGTTGATCGTCGGCGAGGGGGAGCATCGTTATCGTGTTCACGATCAGTGGGTCAAGCCGCCGGCGCCGTTTTCCTGGCAGACGACGCATAACGTGGCCGTTGATCGCGATTGCAACCTGTACGTGATTCACGAAGGCCGCGCGGATCAGACGGATCATCCGTCGATCTTCGTGTTCGATTCCGACGGCCGACATGTGCGCTCCTTCGGCGCCCAGTTCCAAGGCGGCGGGCACGGCATCGAGGTCCGCGACGAAGCGGGTGAGCAGTTCCTCTACGTCTGCGCGTACCAGCAGGTCAAGTCGTTCGCCAAGCTCACGCTGGACGGCGAGATCGTCTGGCAGAAGTTCGCTCTGATGAAGGCCGGCGTCTATTCCGATGGCGAGGCGGCGATGCCCAAGAAGGTCTGGGGCCGCGATCGCTTCATGCCCACCAACTTCGCCTTTCTCGATGACGGCGTTTTCCTGCTCGCCGACGGTTACGGCTCGTATCTCATCCACCGCTACGACAAGGAAGGCGAGTACCTCTCGTCCTTCGGCGGGCCGGGCGAGGGGAACGGCACGTTCAATACGCCGCACGGGCTGTGGATCGATCGCCGCCCCGGACGCGAGCCGGCCGTGGTGGTGACCGACCGGGCTCATCACACGGTGCAATACCTCTCGCTCGCCCACGAGCATCGCGAGACGCTCTCCGGCTTCGGGTTGCCCGCCAACGCCGACACCTGGAAGGACCTGATGGTCATTCCCGAGCTGCTCGGCCGGGTGACGCTCCTGGACATCAAGAACCAGGTGGCGGCGCACCTGGGCGACGACTCAGGGCGCATCCAGACCGACAACCGGCGCCGGATCCGCGGCGACGAGAGCCAGTGGCGTCCCGGCCGCTTCGTCCATCCGCACGACGCCTGCTTCGATCCCGACGGGAACATCTACGTCGCGGAGTGGGTCGCCACGGGGCGAATCACGAAGCTCGAGCGGCTCACCTAAAGCGGCGAGGCGCCCATGCGTCTGCTGTTGCGGATCTTCGCCGTACTATGGGCCTCTCCCTACACGCTGCTGGGCCTCGTGGTCGGCGCCTGCGACGTGTGTACGGGCGGCCGCGCGCGAATCCGCGGCCCAGTGATCGAATTCTACGGCGGCGCCACGAAATGGTTCATCCATCACTGCCTTCCCAATGGACAGTTCGTGCTCGCGTTCACGCTGGGACACGCCGTGCTGGGACAGACCGATGCATCGCTGGACCTCTCGCGGGAGCACGAGCTGGTGCACGTCCGCCAGTTCGAACGCTGAGGACCGCTGATGGGACCGGCGTATTTGCTGGCGTCTCTCTACCTCTGGCTCGCCGGCCGTCGCCCCTATCGCAACAATCCCTTCGAACGCGAAGCGTACGGCGATGACGACGGTGCTTGAGAGTTACGCCGTTAGCGAATCCATCGGCGTGCGCGTTGCAAGATACAATCGCAATGCGTTCAACGCCTGCTTTGCGGTGCGGGCTTGAAGGATGTCGGGGTGGAACGTGAAGGGGGAGGTTTCCGGGAACACCGCATCCGCTGTCGCGAGGGCGAAGTGCGTTTCCGACGGCGTCTCGGCCGACGCCGCCGGCGGAGGAAAGGGGCCGACCGCCAAGGCCAGATCGGCGCCGAACTGCTCACGGCATCGCTCCGCCATCGCCGCGGCGACCTCGCAGGAGTATTCGCTCCGGCTTTCCAACAGCTCACGAGAAACCTGCAGTGTCTCGCACAGCGCGTTGCGATTGCGAATTACCGTACCGCCGAGGAAGGAGTGGTCGCCGCAGGCGTCGCTCAACCAATGAGTCACGAGTCCGCCGGTTCCCCACTCGGCCACGGCAAGCGTCTTTCCGGCGCGTGAAAGCCCCCGTGCGACGACGTGCTGCAGCTCTTCATCCTGCTCGCCGTAAACGAGGTCGCCTAGGCTGCGGCGGATCGTCTCCAGCGTCGGCTGCATCAACCGCCGGCACGCTTCCTCGGACTCTCCTTCGGCGGTGACGCGGAGCGTTATCGTCGCCTGGTGCGCGGTGATGCCGACCGAGGGCTGACGGCCGCGGCGGATCAAGTCGGGCAACATCTGCTCGATGTGGCTCTCCCCGGCGCCGAAGCACCTCAGGCAATAGTGGCGGATCACCCGCGCCGGCCCGGGCAGCGCATCGAGGATTGCCGGCGCCACCGTCTCTCGCCACATCTCCTTCATCTCGGCCGGCACGCCCGGCAGGCAAAAGTACCGCGCCGGCGACCGGACCGCACGCACAATCTCCAGATCGATCCCCGGCGCCGTGCCGTGGGCGTTGGGGATAATCCGGCTCCCTCGGGGAAACATCGCCTGCACGACGTTCCGCTCCGGCATCTCGCGTCCGCGGCGGTTGAAGAGCGAGCGGATGTGCGACAGCGCCGCTTCGTCTCGAACCAGCGGCCGGTCGAAAGCCGCCGCCAGCGCCTCGCGCGTCAAGTCATCGGCCGTCGGACCCAAGCCGCCGGTCACCACAATCACATCCGCACGCTCTCCGGCGGCCCGAAACACGCGGACAGTCGCCTCCAGTTCATCGCCGACGGTCGTATGAAAGAGCGTCCGCACGCCCAACTCCGCCAGCCGCTGGCTGATCCACTGACTGTTCGTGTCGAGCCGCTCTCCGCTGGTTAATTCATCGCCGACCGCGATAACTTCCGCCGTAATCATTGGCGCCTCTCTCGTCCTGCGGTGTATCCGACTGCCGCTCATGACTTTATCACGCATCGACAACGCTGCGGTCCTGTCTCAGCCGCACGAGGGCGATCGGCGAACGAATCGCTCCCGCACCCCAAAAAAATGCTTGACAGGTGGGAGCAGTCTGCTAGGGTGGCGGTACTTTTCAGAATTATCTCATAACCAGAACGCCGCAAACGTCAGGTGCAATCCAGGCATTCACATGCCGTGGTGTGGGGGCGTGCCCCTCTGTTCCTCGCCCCCACTTTTCGCATGCTTTCGCACTTGTGGTGCGAATTGCTACCGCGAGCTTCTATCCTCTCCATTTCAGGAGGACTCTTATGAATTCTCGACGCGCCTTCACTCTCGTGGAGCTGCTGGTGGTGATCGCCATCATCGGTATCTTGGTCGCTCTACTCCTACCCGCTGTACAGGCGGCCCGGGAAGCAGCCCGCCGCATGGAGTGTACTAATAATCTCAAGCAGATCGGCCTGGCAGCCCACAACTATCACGACACGTACAAGACCTATGGGCATCATGCACACGGAACGCGGCAACCAGCATGAGAGTTGGGCCTGGACCACGTACATCTTGCCCTTCATGGAGCAGGGCTCGTTCGCTGAAAACTTGGGCATGAATGTGTGGCGCCTTGAACAGGTATTGGCCGGCGACGCGGGCCACAACAGGGCCCAACTGCGGGAAATGTTGTACAAAAGCCCGCTCGAGACGTTCATCTGCCCGTCCGATGGAGATCGGATCGGTCCCAATCGCAGCGCCCGGCATTTCCGCGGGAGAGGCTGGCGTGCGGGGCCGTTGAGCGGCTTTGACGATCGTTTTCCCGCCAAGAACAACTACATGGGCAACATGGGGACGACGGATTTTGGCGTCCGGTGGGGCCGAAGCCGCCCCGATCGGTTCGACGGCGTTCTTTTCGCAAACAGCGCGATCCGCATGCGGGACATCAAGGACGGTACGTCCAGCACGGCCTTGGCGGGCGAGCGCGATGAAGCGAATTGCCGCTCGGGGGCGTGGATCGGCGTCCGCAATCCGGTGGGAGGCTGTCCGTGGGGCCGCTATTACTCGCTGTCGCACGCGGACTGGAATCAGAAGATCAACCAGCCCGTGGCCGTCGTCAGTTGGCGAAACTGCCGCGACGGGTGCGGCGAGGGATACTCCAGCTTCCACCCCGGCGGCGCCAATTTTGTCTTGTGCGACGGCTCCGTTCGTTTCATTAGCGAAACCATCGAGAACCGATCGGTGCGCAACGGCAGAAGAAGAAACGTGCCCAAGAACGTCTGGGGAACGTACCAACGGCTGATGGCCCGCAATGACGGAGTGCCGGTGGGGGATTTTTGATTTAGTGACCGGTCGCCTGAAGACGCGCTCGTGGGAAGGCGTGGACGGCGCCCCTGCCAACTTGGGCAGGGGCGTCTCCTAACGTTGACTGTATGCCAATGGATCGTCCCTGCTCCCATCGGGGCATCGCACCCATTTGGACTAATCTCCTCCATTCATCTATTAAGGTTCGTCAGAATGAATCACAAATTAATCCGTTGCTTGGGCGCCTGTTTCCTCGGTGTTTCCCTCGTCGGTTGTGGAGGCGGCAACTTGGGCCAAGTGGAAGGAACTGTGACGCTCGATGATCAGCCGCTTCCAGACGCCACGGTGATTTTTCAGCCCGAAGCGGGAGGATCTCCGTCGCGGGGGAAGACCGACGCAAGCGGGTATTATCAATTGAGTTTCAGCAGGGATGAAATGGGCGCCGTGCCGGGCACGCATACCGTCCGAATCTCTACAGGCGGAGTTGTCGGGTCTGAAGAGGAAGGGGAAGAGGGAGAGCCGGTTGTTGTGCCGGAAAAGGTGCCCGCCAAGTACAATGACCAGTCGGAACTGACGGCAAGCGTGGAAAAGGGCAGCAACACCATCGACTTCGACCTGGATGCCCAAGGAGAGATTGCCCAGATCGAAATAGAAGAGGATTTCTAGGCTGTCATGCTGTTGCGTCGCCCCCAGGTCGCCCTCGCAGCCCTCTTACTCGCTGCAATGGCTGCCCTTGTGACCCGCATCGTGTGGCGAAGCAGCGATCCGCGGATCGCTGGTCTACCCGAAGGCGTCGCGGTGGAAGATTACCGCCGCGCCAGCGATCTTTACGCGCTGGCCACCGGCAATCGCGCCGACCGCACTGACGTCCTGATGCAACTCGCGCAACAAGCCGTGAAGCGAGGAGACTGGACGGCGGCTCGGAATTGCTTAGCGGAGATCCCCGCGGATCATCCACGGCACGGCCATTTCGCCCGCTATCAGGCAGGGGCCCTTGCTCGACGACTGAAGCGCTACGAGAGCGCGGAGCGCGCTTTTTCGGATTTTCTACGCCTTGAGCAGCAGCGCCGTCAATGCGACCGCGCCCTCGCGGAGGACGCGCGGCGTTGGCTGAGCGACCTGCTGTTAATCCAACTTCGCTTCGAGGAACGGCAGGCGCTTCTGCGTCAAAGCATTGCGCGGGGGGAAGCAAGCGTATTCGGAGTGCTCGACTACTGCTTTCCCAGTTTGATCCGATGGCGAAATCCAGAGGCTTCCGCCCTCGTGCAACAATGTCTTAAGCAGGATGGCGGCAATCATCACCTCAAGGTCGCCTGGGGACGACATCTAACGGCAAACGGGCGTTATGAGGAGGCCGAGGCGATCTTGAAAGAATGCTGCCGCAGGCAACCGCAAAGCCTGCGGGCAAGCGCGGCTTTGGTGGAGTGTTTGTATGAACGCGGCGACTGGTCGCTGTTCGAATCCCGCATCCGGGACTTGCCGCCGGCGCGTCCCTCGGAGCCATGGCTGCTCACTCGGTTGCGAGGCGAATGCCATTTCCGCAATGGAGAACTGGACGAAGCGGCGCGCTCCTTTCAGCAGATCTTGGAAGCCAATCCGACCGATCCTCGCTCCCATGCGAGACTCGCTCACTGTTACAGGCAGATGAAGGAAGGTGGGGGCGAAAGCGGCGAGTCTTCCCGGCCGGCCATCTTAGGACGCATTCAGTCCCGCCTGGCTTGGGTATTGCGGGCGCCCGAGAACCCCCAGCCGCTTTTGGAAATTGCGGAGATGTGCATCGACGGCGGCTTTGCAGAGCAAGCGGAGCTGCTGGTCTCTTTGCTCGGTTCTCATCCGCATTATAACGATTTCGAAAACGAGCACGCGCGACTGCAGCGCCGCCTCCGGAAGACCGTTCGCGAGGGAGGGTGAATCCGTGCATTCGCCGGCATGCCGACGCGAGACGCGATTCTCTTTGGCGAGCGTGCGGCTGCTTCTCCTGATGGGCGCGCTCTTCGCGCCGCCAATCACCGGCTGCGCGAGAGACGCATCTGTGGGAAAGAGGGAGCATCCGCAGCCGACAAAGCGCGATTCTGCGCCCCCTCGCAAAAGCTTGTCGGCAATAACGTCGGCGGCCGCAGTAAGATCCTGCCGACCCGACATCCTACCTCGGCTCACCGACATCACCGACGACGCCGGAATTCATTTCCGCCGATACGACGACATCGGCCGACTCCACCGGATCCAGGAAAGCCTGGGCGGCGGCGTTGCGCTCTTCGATTACGACGGAGATGGACGACTGGATATCTTTCTTCCCAATGGCCGGCGGCTCGGCTCGAGCTCCGCTGACAAGAATTATCCGAATCACTTCTACCGCCGAGGGCCGTCGGGACGGTTTGCTGAAGTTGCCGATTTGGCGGGGCTGCGGCATGACGGCTTTTGTCATGGGTGCGCCGTCGGAGACTATAACAGCGACGGATTCGACGATCTGTACGTGACCGCGCTGGACCGCAACGTGCTTTGGCGCAATAACGGCGATGGCACGTTCACCGACGTGACGCGTGAAAGCGGCGCGCAGACGCCGCGGTGGAGCTCCAGCGCCGCCTTCGCGGACTTGAATCGCGATGGAGACTTGGACTTGTACGTGGTGAACTATCTCGACGCGAGCGAGCATTCCCCGCGGCTTTGCCCACACCCCTCCAGCCCCGATGGCTATCTCCAATGCGCGCCGGAAACATTTCCTGCCGCGGACGATGCGTTTTTTTTGTCCGATGGCCGGGGAGCGTTTCATGAGTGCGCTCGGCAAGCCGGCGCGTGGGCGCCGGACGGGAAAGGGCTGGGAGTTGTCGTGTTCGACGCAAACGGCGACAGGCGGCCAGACATCTACGTGGCCAACGACGGCACGCCGAACTTCCTGTTCATTCATAAGGGCCAGCAGCAGCCTTCCGAAGACTCGCCTCTCCCCGCAGATATCAAAATCCCCAAGTTCCAGGAGCAGGCGGCCTTGATGGGAGCGGCGATGAACCGCCACGGCCTGGCCGAAGCCGGAATGGGTGTCGCCTGTGGCGACTACGACGGCGACGGCCGGCTCGACCTGTTCGTGACGCACTTTTTCCTGGAGACCAATACGCTTTACCGAAACCGCTCCGGCAACGGCTTCGCCGATGTCACGCACCAAGCGGGCTTGGAGGCGCCAAGTCAACGAATGCTTGCCTTCGGCGCCAAGTTTTTCGACTACGACAACGATGGAGGGCTGGACATTTTCGTGGCCAACGGGCACGTCGACGACCGCCGCTGGAGGAATGAGCCGTACGCCATGCGGCCTCAAATATTTCGCAACACAGGGGGCGGCCGGTTTGACGAGGTTTCGTCTTGGGCGGGGTCGTACTTTCAAGAAACGTGGCTTGGCCGGGGAGTTGCCGTGGGCGATTTGGACGACGACGGCGACCGGGACATTGTCGTCTCCCATCAGCGCCGACGCCCCGCCGTGTTGCGCAACGACACCCCCTCCCACGGAAACAGCGTTATCCTAAAGCTGATCGGCCGGAGATCCAGCCGTTCGCCGTTCGGCGTGCGGCTGGAGGCGGAAATCTCGGGAGCGAAGCTGGTCCGGCAATTGGTTGGAGGCGGGAGCTTCCTCTCCGCGTCAGAGCAGACGATTCACGTCGGATTGGACGACCAGCCTCGCTTATCCGCTCTCAGGATTGAATGGCCATCGGGAGCAACGGATCAATTGTCGGACATTCCTTGCGGCCGATGCGTGGTGATCGAGGGACTCGGCTACGTCTTCTCTCGTTAGGCGGTCCCATTCGTCTGCAACGCGCTGAGCGGCATCATTCACGGGGCGTCCCGAAATTGCGATGCGGCTCTTGGCAACCCGGCTGAGACAGCGGTCGGTGCTTGAAGCAGCGTCGGCGGCGATAGCCGCATTCTTGCCGCCTGCCCGACTCTCGCATATCTTTACTCTGTCCTTTCGGAGCGGTAGCGGCTGACTACGGCGGCCCCCTCCGCCGCCCATCCTCGACGCGCCCATAGCTCAGTTGGATAGAGCAGCGGTCTTCTAAACCGCAGGTCGTAGGTTCGAATCCTACTGGGCGTGCTTTGGCGGCTGCGTCTACTTGTGCGTGCTGTGGCAGGCGCCGCATTCCATGGTTTTCTTGAGGAGCACCGGCGCCTCTTCTTCCCCTTCAACGGCGGCTTGGGCCGCTTCCACCAGGGCGACGGTCTTGCGCTTCCAACTCACCGGGCTGCCGCGGGGAGGAGAGGTTTCCGCCAGGGCCTCATACATGCTGAGGAGCCGCTGCTTCTCGGCTTCGGACGCTTCGCCGCGAATAACTTTCTTTGCTAGCTTTTCCTCCTTATAGGCCGCGATCATCACCTCTTTAATCGAGAGGTTGTTGTCGGCGCCCTTGTCCAGAGCGATGGCCGGCCCGCGGCCGATCAGCATCGCGGCGCCGGCCAACATGACGATTCGAGTGAGGGGCTTCATCATGGGCGCATCCTCCTAGAGGCACGGTAGGGAATGCGGCAGGCGCCAGGGGGGCGATCGTCGCTGGGATGAACGGCGCTCGAGGGCCTGCCAGGGGCGAGATGAATGGATGGCGATTTTACGCAATCTGCGGCGGATGGGAAGCAGGGCGGGCCGATTTTGCCGGCAAAGTTTTCGCATGCAGCAAAGTTTCACTAATCGGCCCGCCCGGCCCATGCCGAACTTCACAACGGTTGATTGCGACTCCGCAAGGAGGCCCTCGCGCCTCGCCGTAAACTCCCCCTGGACTGGAAGTGGCACGGATGAACCTAAAACCCTACCTGTGCGCCTTTTGCGTTCTCGCGACGCCGGCGGCTTTGACGGCTGCGGGCCCCGATCTGGCGCCGCCGCAGACAAACGCCGCTCCTGCGGCGACCGCTGGACTGGAATCTGCGGGGGTCGAGCGTGCGTCCACGAAGGCAGCGCCAGCGAAAAAGACAACTGCCGCACGTGAAGCAACGCATTCCACCCAAAAGGGTGCATCTGCGGTGAAGTCGGCGTCTACAACACGAGCGACGGCTCAGCCCGCCCCGACGCACCTCCACGACCCGGTCCTTAAGGGGCCGGCATACATTCACGGACAGGCATCTCCCTACGGATACGACTCCGCCTACGCATACGACCCCTCGTGCGCGGATGGCGGCTGTTACGACGGCTTCTACGGCGGCTGGTCGTGCTACCCGCAGCTCAAGCACTGGGGGAGCGTCGAGTATCTCCTTTGGTGGCGGAAGGGGATGCGCATCCCGCCGCTGGTGAGCACCGGTCCGGTCCCGCCGAACGCGGTTTTGTTCGGTGGAAGGAACCTTGACTTCGGTCCGCAGTCCGGAGGCCGGGCCACATTCGGAGCATGGCTTGACGACTACGAATGCATCGGGCTGGGAGCGAGATTCTTCGGCCTTTCTGACGGGAGAGTCGACTTCCGGCAAACGGCGGCCGGCCCGGGAACGCTCGCCAGGCCGTTCATCGACGCCGACACCGGCGCGCCCAACGCGGTCGATGTAGGCGGGGCTTTGGGCGGCGGCCTCGACATCGCCCTCGAGTCCGAGGTGTTTGCCGCGGAGGCCCTATTTCGCCGGCGGATCGAGTGCGGCTTTTGCGGGCGGCTCGACCTCCTCGGCGGTTACACGTACACCCAGATTAATGAAGAAATCGGCATCCGCACGTTCACCACATTGCCGCCGGGACCGCCGAACGCACTGAACGTGTTCGACGTTTTCGATGCGGACAACGAATTCCACGGCGGGACCGTGGGACTGCAAGCCGAGTTCGATCGCGGCCGCTTCACGGTCGGCATGCTCAGTAAGATTTCTTTCGGCACGATGCATGAGACGGTGACCATCCTGGGTGGGAACAATAACCCCGCTGCGGCGCCCGGCCTGCAGGGACTGCTCGCTCAGAACACGAACATCGGCGAGTTCGAGCAGGATGAGTTTGCGGTTGTGCCCGAAGTGAACCTGACGCTCGGCTTCCGCGCCACCGAGCACGTCGAGTTGGTGGCGGGGTACTCGATGGTGTACTGGAGCCACGTCGTGCAGCCGGGTGACCATATCGACCTGACGGTGGACCTGACGCCAACCGCCGCAACCACGCGCCCGGCGTTCAACTTCGACAGCACCGATTACTGGGTAATGGGCATGAACTTCGGCATGCAGTGGAGCTATTAGCCGCAGTGGGACGACTACAATTCATCGATCGAGTGGCGTGTTAAAACCGCCTCGGCCGTAATACGATCGAGGCGTTTTTCTTTTGCGCCCAGAGTTTTCCGCCTCAAGCGGCAAGCCGTACAATGATCGCGGAGGGCGAGTATTCCAAGAGTCGCGCCGAGAGACATCATGCCCGATACCTGCCGCATCGCCTGCCTGGGCGGCGTCTACAATAACTACCTCGCCTTGGAGGCGGCGCTGGCGGACATTCGCCGCCGCGGCGCCGACGCCGTCTTTTGCCTGGGCGATCTCGGCGCCTTCGGGCCGCATCCCGACCGGGTGTTCCGGCTCCTTCACCAGCACGGCGTGCAGTGCGTCCAAGGAAATTACGACGACTCGATTGGGAACGAACTGGACGACTGCCAGTGCGGTTACACCGATCCTCGCGACAACTACTTCGCCCAAATCAGCTACGACTATACGCTGGCGAACAGATCG
>JAHWKS010000084.1 GCA_019347795.1 Planctomycetota bacterium
GGTGGATGCGAGGTTGGACCACTGCAACTCTGGTGCCACCGAAGGGTGCTATCGCAACAGTCCGCGGGGGGCTGTTGACTTCGCCGCCGCGTAACCTAAATCCATGTAAGGGAATGGCGCGCAAAGGAAAACCTAGAAGATTGCCCAATTGCTAAATACACCCCTGATCGCCGACATGCCACCTTGGAAGGTTTTGAGCCTACGCTGCGGAATTAATGAAGGCGAGGCAGTCGGCGCCCACAGTCAGTGGCGGATTTGAGTCGGTGTCGAGCCCCCTACGAGGAATCTTATGAAGCGCGGATCGCTCCTGTTGGTTGACGATGATCCCCACGTGCTGGAGTCGATGGCCGACTGGCTGCGCGAGCAGGGGTACGGGGTGGATGAGGCCGCCACCCGGCGCGACGCGATTGCCCGGCTGGGACGTCATGCATACGACCTCGTGCTCGCCGACGTGCGGCTTCCCGACGGCGATGGCTTTGATGTGCTCGCGCATGCCCGCGAGCATCGTCCTGAATCGACCGTGATTCTGATCACCGGCTACGCGACAGTTGAGACGGGGGTCGAGGCGCTGCGGGCCGGCGCCTTCGACCTCCTCACCAAGCCGCTCATCGACGAGGAGCTGCTGATGGCCATCGACCGTGCGCTCTCGCAGCGGAAGGTGATGGAGGAGAACAAGCAGCTCAAGGCCCAGCTCGATCTGCGCTTCGGCATGGAGAACATCATCGGCGGCGATCATCGCATGCGCCGCATCTTTGACGTGGTCGACAGCATCGCCGACACGCGGGCCACCGTGCTGATCACCGGCGAGAGCGGCACGGGAAAATCGCTCATCGCCCGCGCGATCCACCGCCGCAGCGAGCGGCGCGACGGCCCCTTTGTGGAGATCGCCTGCGGCGCGCTTCCCGAAACGCTCCTGGAGAGCGAACTTTTCGGCCACGTGGCGGGCGCCTTCACCGGCGCCGCCGGAGACAAGCTCGGCAAGTTCATGCAGGCCGACAATGGCACGATCTTCCTGGATGAGATCAGCACCGCCTCGCCGAGCATGCAGGTCAAGCTGCTGCGGATCCTGCAGGAGTTCCAATTCGAGCAGGTGGGCGGCGCCAAGACCTTTCACGTCGATTGCCGCGTGATCCTGGCCACCAATGACGACCTCGGCCGGGCTGTGGCCGAGGGCCGCTTCCGGCAGGATCTTTACTACCGCGTGAACGTCATCAACATCGAGCTGCCTCCGCTCCGGGAGCGGGTGCTCGACATCCCGCTTTTGGCCCGGCACTTTCTCGGCAGCGTGTGCGAGGAGTCGGGAAAGCACGTGGAGGATTTCACCGACGACGCCCTCACGGTGCTCCAGCGATATCGCTGGCCCGGCAACGTGCGCGAACTGCAAAACGTCGTCGAACGGGCGGTGCTGTTGGGGAAAGGGTCGCTGGTCGGCGCCGATGATCTTCCTAAGCGATTGCTCGACGAGACGCCGATCACGGCCTCGTCGGCGCCTTCCCGCGGCCGCACGCTCAAAGAGGCGCTCGAAGGCCCCGAGCGGCAAATCATCCTGGAGGCCCTCGAGCAGCACAACTGGAACCGCAACTTGACGGCGGAAACGCTAGGGATCAACCGCACTACGCTGTACAAAAAGATGAAGCGGTTGGGGCTGGACGACTCGCCGCAGCTCACCGTCCGGTACGGCCTGTAGCGGCGTCGGCCGTCGTATCCGCCTCGGCGCCGAACCAGGCGCAGGCGAACCCCCGGTAGAACACGGCGCCCACCGCCTTCCATCGCCATCGCGGCTTGCTCCAGACGCCGCGGTTGAGGATCACGTCCAGATGGGCCGGGCTGTCCCGCCACGCCCGCAGGGCGTGATCGGCGTTATCCACGTTGGACGCGGCGATCTCGAACCCGTAGCCGTCGTAGCCCGCGATCTCGCGCGGCTTCCTCCACATCACCGGCCAGGTGGACTTGTCCTCCGGTCGATAGATCCCGCCGGTCCACCGCATGCTTTCCGACCAGCAGTGCAGGTTGCCGGTGGCGGCGTGGGGGCGGTTGTGAAGCAGGTCCTTCACGTGCGCGAAGGCGACGGCCGTGAGACGCGGCGACAGCGCCGCCTCCGGCAGTCCCCTCGATTGCCGATAATCATTAATCAAGTCGGCCAGTCGCCATAGCTCCGCCGGCTGCCTGCGAACTTCCGTGGCGGTCCTCCATCGCAACAGCGGAAATGCGGCATTCGACGTTTCCGCGGCGGGGCAGACGGCGGCGGAGGTCCCGAGCAAAGTGGATTGCCAAAGAAACCGCCTGCGATGGATCGCGCGTTGCATCTGACTTCTCGTGGAGGAACGATGCTCCCTCTTAGCATAGATGGAACCGACGCGTCGAGATGTGACGGCTCGCTTCGCAGAAGAAACGAGCTACGCAAAGTCTCCGCCGCAGCGGAAACTCCGGCGCCGAGAATCGTGCGGCTGAGAAACCGCCGGCGATCCTTCGTCACGGGCATCGTCTTTCTTTCCAAGGCGGGTCGCACTTCCTATGATGTATAGAGACAAAATGTGAATCTGTGGCGCCGCTGGGAGAAACCAAATGGACCGTATCATTTTGGACTCGGCCTTGCTCGCAAATTTTGGCGGTCTTTCAGACCCTGTCGAAGTTTGTGACGAGTCGGGCAAGCGCATCGGCTACTTTACCCCGGTCGCCGCGCTCGACCACTATCGAACCGCCCAACCTCCGATAAGCCGCGACGAAATCGAGCGACGCAAACGCAATCTTACAGGGCGGCCTTTGCGGGACATTCTCGCGGATTTGGAGAAGCGAGCATGAAGTTCACGGTTCTCTGGACCGAAGAGGCCGAGGACGAACTTGCCGAGATCTGGATCGCCGCCGCCGATCGAACGGCGATCACGGTCGCCGCGAATCAAATTGATGCTACGCTTCGCAATGATGCGACCCAGCAGGGTGAGTCTCGCGAGGGGGACGAGCACATTCTATTGGCGCCGCCGCTCGGAGTGCTATTCAAGGCATTGGCTGAAGATCGCATAGCCTACGTATTCACCGTTTGGCGATACTAACGAGCCTTCGAGGCTTCGGCATCGTCCTCCTTTTCGCCCTCCACCATCTCCAGCAGCAGCCGATGCGCCGCGCGAAACCGCGGCGCCTCTTCCAGTGCGATCAGCACGTGCCGCTTCGCCGCGGCGTCTCCCCGCCGATGCAGGAGCCGGGCCAGGCGATAATGCGTCTCGGCCGGGTCGAGCGGGTCGAGCATCGCCAGCACGCGATACGCGGCAATGGCCGAGTCGTCATCGCCGAGCGCCTCCGCGGACTGCGCCAGCTGCTCGTGCGGCGTGCGCACCAGCGGGTTCACCGCGAGCATCCGCTCGGCGTTTTCCCGCACCGCAGGCCAGTCTTCCTCTGCGGCGGCGAGCTCCATCAGCCGCACGTAAGCGTCGCCGGCGTCGGCCGAGCGAGAGGCCAACTCCGCGAGCACCGCCCGTTCTTCTTCAGTTTCGTTCAATTGCCGATGGACGCGAGCCAGCAGGACGTCGGGATTGTCGGCGCCGATGGCGTCGGGATACAGTCGCCGCATCTCGTTGAGCGGCGCCTTGGCGTCTTCGAAGCGTTCCGCCTCGATGAGCTTCGTCGCCAAGATCTGCAGGCCGAGGTAGTTCTTCGGATGCTCGGCCGTCCAGGCTTCCCAGTCGGCGACCCCGGCCGTGGGAGGCAATTCCGGTTGCTCCCACTCCGCGTCGGGAGCGAGCGATTCAGCGCGGTTTCGGGCGAAGGCGGCGAACTCGTCATCCAGCGCCTGCAGCGAGCCGACGTATCGCTGGAGCGACTCATTGATCGGCATGCCGGCGCCCAAGTCGGTAAGCACCCGCTGGAGCGTCTCCAGCCCGTACTCGTCGATCAAGTATTCGACCACGAGCGACGACTCGTAGTATGCGAACTGCAAGTGCGCGGCGCTGGGCGGATTGAGAAAGGCGCCGCTTAACTTGCTGACGGGCGTCAGCTCGCCTTCCAGGATCATCTTCCGATAAACGGGCGTCATCGCCTGCCCCCACGTGGGATTCTCCTGCCGCTCTTCGTAGACCGAGATTCCTTCGCTCAGCCAGCGGGGCATCTTGTTGTTCGTCTTGTGTAGCGTCACGACGTGGCAGAATTCATGCCACAGCACCGCCTCCCAGTTCGAAAGGCTCGCCCCCTGCGCCGCGGGACTGTTGGCGGTGATCACGCTGCCGAAGCAGACGCCCAAAAAGCCGGCGCCGCCGGGAAGCCCGAACGTGCGGATGGCGAAGTCCTTCTGCTGGTCAAAGATCTCCACGACGATCGGCTTCTCCAGCGTCACGTCGTACTTCGCACACAGCTTTTCCTTCGCCTCTTGAAGCAGCATCAACACGCGGTCGCCGTAGATCTCCGCCTCGCGGGCCTCCATGCGGACGATGAATCCGCCGCCGTCTTCCTCCAGCGCCTCCAGCGTGCGAAACTTCTCGAGCCGGTCGTGCAGCGTCATCAGGTTGTACGCCAGCACGTCGTACGCGTCGCGGGCGTACACTTCCGCCGCGAGTCGCCAGCCTTCCTCCTCTTCCCCCAACCGCAACAGGTCCTGGCTCAACTGGGCTTTGGCGGGAAGGTAGCCGGGGTCCAGTTGCAGGGCCTTCCGCTGATACTCGGCGCCTTCGGCAAAGCGATACTTCTGCGAAAGTTTCTTGCCGATGAGATGATCCGCCTCGGGATTGGCCGGCCAACTGCTGAGAGCCGCCGCCCGCCACAGCCGCTCGCCTTGCGGATCGGCGTCCAAGTGCGCCAGCACCGCCAGATACGCCCACGCCCGCGGCTCGCGGAGGTTCACATCAAGCGCCTGGTCGATCAGGGCGCGGGCTTCGTCGTACCGCTCTGCGTCGATGCGGTCATCCGCCTGGAACAAGAGGCTTTCGACGTGCCGCGGGTTCCGCGACAGCGCCTGCTCCAGCATCTCGGCCGATTTCTCACTCTCCGACGGTGCATACGCCAGAGCCAGCTTGAAATACAGATCGGGATTGTCCGGCGTGATTTTGATTGCCTGCTCCAGCGACTCAGCCGCGAGGGCGAAGTCGTGCTTCTCCAGTGCGAGGTCGGCAGCGGCCAGATACGCCTCAACGTAATCGGCGCGGCCGCTCTTGGCGCGATCGTAGAAGTCCTCCAGCACGCGGCGCGGGTCGGCCCCGCGCTCCAGGAGCACGCGCCCTAAGATCACCAGGCCCGCCGGATCGCTGTATCGCCACGGGGTGCGGTTGGCGAGGGCCTCAATCTCCGCGAACAGCCGTTCCGCGTCCTGCGACCTTCCGTTCATCCGGTAGACGCGGCGGCCGAGGTATCGCAGGGCGATGCTGGAGGGATACCGCGGCAGCGCCTCCTCCAGCGTCGCCAGCGCCGCCTCGTACTCGCCGCGGGCCAGCTCCGCCTCGATCTTGACCTGCCGCCAATCCTCCAGCCACTCGCCGTCGGCGATCGTCTTCGCGGCCGCGGTCCGGCACTCATCGTACCTGCCGGCGTGAAACAGCTTCCGCGCTTCCGCCAGGTCGGCGGCGATCGCGGGGCCGGCGGCGGATGAGAAAAGAACGAGAACGCCCGCGATGAGCAGCCGCCCCGCCCTTTCGACGCCAACCCCAGCGCCCCCGACTCGCGCGCAACGATACGTCATGCACAACCTTTCCCTGTGCGCCGGCGGCAATCGGTCAAGCGGCGTCAGAAGGTCCCGCAACCGCCGGCTTCAACGTACTCCTTCCATGCACTCCTCGCGACGCGTCCTCCGCGGGTCGCCTTCCACAACATAAACCGAAACGGCAACGGCGTGCAACTTAGCGGAAGCCGCGATCCGTTATGCTACAACGACCGCCCCTGGGCAGGTACAATTGGTTGCTGGTGGCTGCCGAAGCCGCGAGGGCGCCGCGTCGGCTTGACGGCGTGGGCTATTCACCAGGAATCCTCCGATGGAGACGGTTGACAATCTCATCGAGCCGTTGCGACACTCGCCGCAACTTCCCCAAGCAGTCCGCTTGCTCACGAAGCAGTTGGAGTCGGAGCGACAGGCCCGCGAACGCTTTTATCGCGAGATGACGCCCGACCAGAAGATCGAATTCATCGACGGCCGGATCATCTTGCGGCCCCCCGCCCGGAACCGGGAACTGGACGTGATGCTTTCGATCGCCACGCTGCTCAGCACGTCCGTGGGATTGCAGAAGCTTGGAACCGTCAAGTCGGCAAAGTGCCTGTGCGTTTTTCCGCGAAACGACTACGAGCCGGACGTCGTGTTTTTCGGCAAGCAGAAAGCGGCGACTCTGGAGCCGAACACGATGAAATTCCCCGTTCCCGATCTCGTGGTGGAGGTTTTATCCGATTCGACGGAGGAGCGTGATCGCGGCGTCAAGTTTGAGGACTTCGCGGTCAACGGCGTCGGCGAATATTGGATCGTGGACGCCGACACCGCGCAGATGGAGCAATACGTGCTCGACGCCGGCGCCTATGTGCTGCGGCTTAAGTCATCCTCCGGCCGTGTTCGCAGCGAGGTCGTCGCGGGCTTCGAGATCGATATCGAAGCACTCTTTGACGAGCCGAAAACCCTCCGCGGTCTCCAGGCAATCATGGCGGCCAAGTAACTCTCCCGCTTTCTTCCATCGCAAGATGTCGATCGATCAGGAACGCGTGCTCGTGGTGCCGACGGAATTGCTCCATCGTTTGGGGCACTTTCAGGGATTTACTTCCGATGTCGATCGCTACCTGGCGGAGCTGCTCAATCCGGAGCATGCCAGTTATCGCCCGCGGGCGCAGATGGAGCAGGATCCGTCATTCAAGCAGTTGATCCCGTACGTCATCTTTCAGCACCGTGACTCGGCCGGCGCCGTGCGGCTGTTCCATTACACCCGCGGAAGCGGGCAGGGGGAGCGGCGTCTGCACCGCAAGCGCAGCATCGGCGTGGGAGGGCATATCTCGATCGAGGACTCGCAGGTGGGCGGGCCGCCGTACGAAGAAGGAATGCGGCGCGAGTTGAGCGAGGAAGTCGATGTCGCCTCCCCCTACCGCCAGCGGCTGGTGGGGCTGATCAATGATGATGAAACCGACGTCGGCCGCGTGCACTTGGGCCTGGTGCACGTGTTCGAACTCGAGTCGCCGGCCGTCGAGCCGCGGGAGGACGACATCGCCGAAACCGGCTTCGCTCCCGTAGAGACGCTGCTGGCGGACCGGGAGCGGTTTGAAAGCTGGTCGCAGATTTGCCTGGAGGCGTTCCTTTGGTGAAGACGCCGGTGTACATGGACAACCATGCCACCACGCGGGTGGATCCGCGCGTGGTCGAGGCGATGGTCCCCTTCTTCACCGACGTCTACGGCAACCCCGGCAGCACCAGCCACGTCTTCGGCTGGGACGCGGCCGAGGCGGTGGATGCGGCCCGGCAGTCGATCGCCGCCGCCATCGGCGCCGAGGCGAAGGAGATCGTCTTCACCAGCGGCGCCACTGAGAGCAACAACCTCGCCCTCCGCGGCCTGGCGGAGCGAACGCGGCGAAAGGGGAGCCACATTGTCAGCATCGCCACCGAGCACAAGGCGATCCTCGATCCGCTGACGAAACTCGGCCGGCGAGGCTTCGAGGTCACGCTGCTCGACGTTGAACAAGCGGGCAATCCGCGTGCGGGCTGGCTTGACCCGCAGCGACTGGGCGAGGCGATTCGCGATGATACGCTGCTGGCGACGGTGATGCTTGCCAACAACGAAATCGGCGTGATCCAGCCGCTCGCCGAAATCGCGTCCATCTGCCGGAGCCGCGGCGTGCCGCTTCACTGCGACGCGACGCAGGCGGTGGGGCGAATTCCGGTCGATGTCGCGGCCCTCGACGTGGACCTGATGAGCTTCTCGGCCCACAAGTTCTACGGTCCCAAGGGAATCGGCGCCCTCTACGTCCGGCGCCGGCCGGTGGTGCGCCTGGAAGCGCAGATCGAAGGGGGCGGCCAGGAACGGGGACTGCGAAGCGGAACGCTCAACCCGCCGGGAATCATCGGAATGGCGAAAGCCCTGGAGCTGAGCGTCGCCGAGATGCCGCAGGAAAGCCAGCGGCTCCGCGCACTGCGAGAGCGGCTCTACAACGGGCTGCGGGCGATTCCCGATGTCATGCTGAACGGCCCGGCGCTGGACGATCCCGCGCTGCGGGTGCCGGGCAACCTCAATTGCAGCTTCCTGGGCGTGGACGGCGAGGCGCTGATGATGAGCATGCGCGACCTGGCCGTCTCCAGCGGCAGCGCCTGCACCTCGGCCAATCCCGAGCCCAGCCACGTGCTGCGGGCGCTCGGCCTCTCCGACGACCAAACCCGCGCCAGCCTCCGCTTCGGCCTAGGCCGCTTCAACACCGAGGAAGAAGTCGATTTCGCGATCAACCTCCTGACCGACACCGTCGCGCGGCTTCGCAAGTTAAGCAGCACGGCGCGGTAGCCGTTCGACGCTCAAACACCGCCACAGATGCAAGTCCAGCGTCTGTTCCCCGGAACGTTTCCTCCCCCAACGGCGCCAGGGTTCAGAACCTAAAAATCCCGCAGCTCCGCTTCGTCGCCATCGATCAAAACTCAAGAATTGCTCTTGCACGCCGTCATTTTAGCGACGGGTACTCTCAGCTTCGCCTTCGCTCCACACGTTTGTGAACCTTTCCGTGTAAGATTCGGGGAGCAGCGGGACTAAACCTGCTAGGAGCCGAAGAATGGAGCTTTCGCCGAAAACGCGGCCGAGCCTCATCGCGCGTTTGAAGAACGCGCAGGATCATGAGGCATGGTCGGAGTTCTTGGCGATTTATGAGCCGCTGATCCTGTGTTTGATGCGCCGGCATGGGTTCCAGGAGTGCGACGCCCGCGACGCGTGCCAGCAGGTGTTGGCGGCCGTGGCGCGCGACGTCGAAAAGTGGCGTCCCGACGGGGCGGAAGCGTCCTTTCGCCGCTGGCTGTTTCGCATCGCCCGCAACCGTGCGGTCAAACTGCTCGTCCAGCAGCGGAAGCGGATTCGCGGCCGCGGCGGGACGAGCGCCCAAGTCGCGCTGGAAAACCAACCCGGACGGAGCGAGTCGCTCTCGGCGGAGTTCGCGCGCGAGCATCGCCGCCAAGTTTTGTTGTGGGCCGCCGAGCAGATTCGCGGCGAGTATCGCGAGAGCACCTGGCAAGCGTTTTGGCGGACGTGCATCGTTGGCCGCCCAATTCCGGACGTAGCCGCGGAACTTGGCGTCTCCGTCGGAAATGTCTACGTCGCCCGCAGTCGCATCATCGCCCGGCTGAGAGAAAAGGTGCAAGGAATCGAAGAAGAATAGCTCATGACCAAACGTGTAACCTCCTGCGACTCCGAGCGCTTGCGGTTGTTGCTCGCCGACCAGTTGCCGGATGAATTCTCTGCAGAAACGTCCCAGCATGTCGCCGCGTGCCCGCGCTGCCGCGCCGAGTTGGAGCGGTTAGCGGGCGAGCCGGCTTGGTGGTCGGAAGTCGCAGAGTGTCTGAGCGCCGGTCGGCGGCAAGAGAGCGAGCCCGGGACGGAAGACCGGACGGGGTCGGGAGTCTCTTTCGCTCAGCACGACCGATCTCTGGAAAGCAGTCCAGCCGAAAGGAACTCCCGACCTCTTGCGGCGGGCGACTCGTTATCGGCCGACGATTTTTTCGCTTCCGATTTCGCCGTGGAGTTCCTGGCGCCCAGCGAACGGCCGGAGGCGCTGGGGCGGCTTGGCGACCACGAGATTCTGGAAGTCATCGGCCGCGGCGGCATGGGAGTGGTGCTCAAAGGCTATCAGCCCGACTTGGGACGCTATGTGGCGATCAAAGTGATGGCGCCGCATCTGGCCGCCGGCGGCTCGGCCCGGCAGCGATTCGCGCGCGAGGCGAAAGCGGCGGCGGCGATCGTTCACCCGCACGTGATGGCGATTCACTCGGTCAACACCGCGGGGCGATTGCCCTACCTGGTGATGCCGTACATCGCGTGTGAGTCGCTACAGCAGCGCCTCGACCGCAGCGGTCCGCTGGAGCTTTGCGAGACTCTGCGGATCGGCGTGCAGACCGCCGCGGGACTGGCGGCCGCCCACGCTCAAGGACTGGTGCACCGCGACGTGAAACCGGCCAACATCCTCCTGGAACTGGACGTCGATCGCGTAATGCTCAACGACTTCGGCCTGGCCCGAGCCGCGGACGACGCCAGTCTCACGCGCACGGGGGTGATCGCCGGCACGCCGCAATACATGTCCCCCGAACAGGCCCGCGGCGATGCGGTGGACCATCGCGCCGACCTGTTCAGCCTGGGAAGCGTCCTCTACACGATATGCGCCGGCCGGCTGCCGTTCCGCGCAGAAACGAGCTACGGCGTGTTGCGCCGGATTACCGACACGCACCCGCGGCCGATCCGCGAGATTCATCCTGACATCCCCGAGTGGCTGACGAGAATCATCGCGCGACTGCACGCGAAGGACCCGTCCGAGCGATTCTCTTCCGCCGGGGAAGTCTCCCGGCTGCTCGAGCAATGTCTGGCACACGTCCAGCAGCCGACAGCCGTCGCGCTGCCGGAACAGCTCCGGGAGGAGCGGCTCGCCAGCGGCGAAAGGAACGGAGCTGCCGGATTTCGTCGGAGCAGGCCGCGCCGCTTCATCGCCGGCCTCGCCGTCGTCATGGTGGCGGCCGGATTGGGAGCTTGGGCGCTGCTTCAGAACCAGCCTCCGGAACGGGCAAGCCAGGACCAATCGCACGCAGCCAGAATGTCGGGCGACGCAGCCGATTCTTCCGCCGCGACATGGGACGACGGCGCCACTGAGCAACTCGACGACCTGGGCGCCGCGGCGGATGACCTGAAAGACCGCACGATGCGACTCTGGGACGAACCAAACACAACCTCTCCCCAGGAAGACTCGCCATGAACCAATGCTCGATGCTCGTTTTGCCGGCGGCTGCTCTCTTGGCGCTGCTCATGGGCGGCGGCGCCGCGCAGGAAGGAAGCGATGCGGCCGAAGACTCGAAGCCGGCGAAAGTTGCTCCCGCGAATCCGTTGGCTAAGTCCCGGGGAGGCCGCCCGGGCCGAC
>JAHWKS010000085.1 GCA_019347795.1 Planctomycetota bacterium
GCAGCAGCGACTTGATCTCTGCGAAGAATTCTTGAGCCGGCCCGTGAACGGTTACAGGGTGGGTGCAAGGTCGGGCGTTCTCTCTCACACCACCGGCTGAAAGCCGGTGGCAGACGCAGGCCGGCTGAAGCCGGCCGCTCGCAAGCCCCAGACGGAACTGCCGATTCTCAAAATCCCCCGCTTCCCTGAATGACCAGTTCCTGAAAGCCTATCTTCCTCCGCCGCCCTCGCTCCTCGCTGTCGAACATCGTCGGCCAAGGACCGTTTCCGGAAATCCCGCACCTGGCAAACGCCGGGGTTGTTCATAGACGTGATGGATTGAATGCCCGGTTGCCCTTCCGCCCGGCGAGAAGATGCCGTCATCAAGAGATCCCCCAATTATGCTCGCGCGGCGGCGTCTGCTACTTAAAGTGTGTAGACTTATCGTGTTCACTTTCAAATCCTGGGGGCTATGGCGTCAAACCACAGCAGCACCAGGATGCTATTTGCAGGTAACCTTCGGAAACTGCGACTACAGAAGCAGCTGTCCCAGGAAGAACTCGCCGAGCTGTCGGGGCTCCATCGAACTTACGTCGGCTCCGTGGAGAGAGGGGAGCGCAATGTATCCGTCGATAACATGGAGCGGCTTGCCCACGCACTCGGCGCGGAAGTCGTCGATCTCCTCCGCGCTCGGCGTCGGAGGACGTGACGCATGTCCGCCGCGTTCGCCTGCCGGCTCGATGAATTCGACTCCTCGACTGCGTTCGAGAAGCTTGGCACCCTGATTGTCGCGGCATCCTCGTGGGGATTTGCGACGCATTTTTCGAAGCAAACGGAGGCGTGGCAGCAGGAACTCACGATCATCGAACAAGCCGCTGCGACGTTGATGGCGAATTGCTCTCAAAGCAGCAATTGGCGGCTCTTTTTTGAATTTCAGATCCCTCGGCGCAGCAAGCGGCCCGACGTCGTCGTAGTCGCCGATGATTTAGTCTTCGTTGTGGAGTTCAAAGTCGGCGCCACTTCATTTGACAGCGGCGACCTTTGGCAGGCGTTAAGCTACGCGCTCGACATCCGAGATTTTCATCTCGCGAGCCAAGGACGCAGAGTCATTCCCATTTTGGTCGCAACCGCGGCAGCACCGGCCGCAATAGACTCTCGGCCAACCTCACCAATTCTGGGAGTGGCTCGCTGCGCTGGACGCCATGGCAGCGAGCTTGCGGCGGCTATCGAGCAGCTGTATGAGGAGCACCACGATTCATCAGCGAGCGCAATTGATCCGGACGAATGGGTCAGGTCTCCCTATCGCCCGGCGCCGACGATCATCGAGGCTGCCGAACGACTCTTCGCCGGCCATAGCGTCGCGGACATCTCCCATTCGTTTGCACAGAACCTCGACGTAACCAGCTGTGCTCTGGTTGACGCTATTCGCCGCGCTCAAGCCGAAAGGCAACGTACGATTTGCTTCGTGACCGGCACTCCTGGCGCCGGCAAGACTTTGACCGGGCTCAACGCCGTTCACGATCCGGCGATGCGAGGACAAGGAAGGCCTGCGGCAGTATTCCTTTCGGGCAACGGCCCCTTAGTCAAGATCGTCCGCGAAGCAATCGTCCGCGACAGGCAGCGCGCCGGCGCGCTGAAGAATGAAGCCAATAGAGTCGTCTCAACGTTTATCGACAACGTTCATCGCTTCATCGGGACGTACGGACTGAAACGAATCAACGAGTCGCCGTACGAGAATGCCATCGTATTTGACGAAGCCCAACGGGCTTGGAACGCTGCCGCGGTGGCGAGGAAACATCACGTGCAGAAATCGGAAGCGGAACTCGTACTGGAGATCATGGAACGTGCGCCAGGATGGTCGGTCGTCATCGCATTGGTGGGCGGCGGCCAGGAGATTCACCGCGGGGAAGCAGGCCTTGAAGAATGGGGAAATGCGATCGGAAATCGAGGCGTGCCATGGAATGTCCTTGCATCCAAAGAAGCATTGGAGGGCGGAGCGTCCGTAGCCGGCCATCGCCTGTTCGATCGGAACCCGCCCAAACACATTCGAGTTATCGAAGCAGAAAAACTCCATTTGAGCGAAAGCGTTCGGAGTCCCCGCGCGCGGCGACTTGGGGACTGGGTGAATGCATTGTTAGTGAATGGCTCTGCCGACGGCGCATTTTCCACAGATACGTCAGCAGAATTCCCGATCGTGCTTACGCGAGAACTGGAGACAGCGCGGGCATGGCTGCGCGAACACTCGGAGGGCGTCCAGCGGTGCGGGCTCGTCGCGAGTTCCGGCGCCCTTCGGCTGCGCGCTGAAGGAATCGAGGTCTCCTCGGGATTTCATTCGGGGTATTCGTACGAGGATTGGTTTCTTAGCGGCGTCAAGGACACTCGTTCGTCAATGTGGCTTGAAGTGGCCGCCACGGAATTCGAATGCCAAGGTCTGGAGTTGGACTGGACAGGCGTCTGTTGGGGCGGCGACTTCGTGCGGTGCGCGCAGAGGGAGCAATGGAACTTTCGACGGTTTCGCGGAACCAAGTGGCAAGCCATTCGTCAGCCGCAAGAACAGCGGTATGTTGCGAATAAGTATCGCGTGCTGCTGACTCGTGCCCGTCGCGGAATGGTGATTTGGATCCCCTGCGGAAACGCAACCGACTTGACCCGTGATCCAGCACTTTTTGACGCGACAGCGCACTACCTAGAATCGCAGGGAATCCGCGTCATATGACGGAAGTCCGGGCGAAGCCAAAGGCGACGTTACCGACGCTACTTTTTTCGAGGGGCGCAGGGCTACCGTGCTTCCGGGAGACGCGGCTTCCAGGCACCGGAAGTCCGGGGGCGGGCGATTTCGCCGCCCGGGGATCGTGCGGAAGGATAGCCGGGAGAGGCGCGGCTGCCGCCATCGTATTCGCGTGCATGGGAACCGGGGCGTTTACGCCCCATTCCCGCGCAGCGGTCATCGGCCCGTGCTTTAGCCCGGGTCGGCGCGCGACGGCAGTTTCCCGAGCTCACCGCCGGCCGCCGCCGCGCCGCGGCGGCGGCCGGCGGTGAGCTCGGGAGCGATGAGGCGCCATCATGCCCGACGTCAACGTCAGGCCGAATACCGCCTGCGGCGGAAAAGGACCATGAATGGCCCTGAGCGAATGCAGGCGAATCACAACGATTGATCCTCGGTGTTTCTTTCTCCAGTCGGCGGCTCGTGGTATCCTGCGGAGAAGAACCTTTTCCAATGAGGCGCCGTTATGGCCATCAGCATTGAAGCGCTGGGGATCGACCGCCTCAGCGTGCGGGAGCGACTGGAGTTGATCGAGAAGATTTGGGAGAGCCTCCCCGAGGAGGTGAAGCCCGACGAACTGCCCGCCTGGCATTTGGCCGAGCTCGCCAGGCGGCGTGCGGAAGCGGACGCCTCGCCGGGGGCCGGGGCGCCGTGGCGAGAAGCGCTGGCCCGGTTCGGGAGCGGCTCGTGAGTCTGCCCGTGATTCTTCGGCCCTCGGCCGATGCCGACATCCAGGCAAGTTACGAGCACTTGGAGCAAATCCGCGTCGGCCTAGGCGACCGGTTTGTGGGGCGTGTCCGGGAGGCGCTGGAGCGCATCGAGGCGACTCCAAAGATGTACGGCGTCGTTTGGCAGGATGTGCGGGCCGTGCGACTGAAAAAATTCCAGCACGTGGTGTACTACGTCGTCCTTGATGATCGCGTCGAGATTCTGGCAGTGCTGCACGGCGCGCGGGACGCCTCCCTCTGGCAGTCACGCCTCTGAGCTGACGACCGGCGCCCGTCGCCTCGGGAGCGACATCCGCGCCGCCATCCATTCCCAGCGCGACGGGCTGCGTAGGAATTAGTCGCCTTGCGGTGCAAGGTTACGGGTCGGCCGAGACGCCGGGGAGGTCCGGCCGACGTCGAGGGGAATCGGATGTATAATCGACCGCGGCGGTGAAGATCGGCAAGGCGGGAGTTTTGAAGTTGCGTGTGTTTGTTCCGCGACGCCTGGACCCCCACGAGCTTGCTCGTGGGTGAACCAGATTCGTAAGCTAAATGCCGCTCCTCCCTCACTCCCATTCGCCCTCACCACCCTCCCGCCGCTCCGCGGCGGGAGGGTGGTGAGGGCGCGACAGCTTGAAAGGCGTGACGGCTAGCCAGTTAATCTCCTTCACCCACGAGCAAGCTCGTGGGGGTCGCGGGGAAAGAATTGCAAAACAGCGGAACTCCAAAAAAGCACGAGCGGGGAATGCCGCAGCCATGGGGCGCTGAGCGGTGTGCTGGTCGTCGAGAAAGGGCAGGGGGTGATTGAAGTCAGGGAAGTACTTGGATTGGTCCGACCTCCGGCGACTGTTAGTCGCCGGCTATTGTCGCTTCTGAATTTGGGTTTGGTGGTTTTTTGGGCCTGTGGTTCGTTCGACAACTTACGATTCGTGAATTATTCGCGTGATTGAAACCAGGGACCTGACGAAGAAGTACGGCGAGCTGTTCGCGATCCGCTCGATCGACTTGCAGCTCGAGGAGGGGGACCTGTTCGGCTTTATCGGGCCGAACGGGGCGGGGAAGACGACGACGATGCGGATTATCGCCACGCTCCTCCAGCCGACGTGGGGCGAGGCGTACGTGTGCGGGAATTCGATCTATAGGAACCCGAAGGAGATTCGGCGGCTGGTGGGATACATGCCGGACTTCTTCGGCGTGTATGACGATATGACGGTGCTGGAGTATTTGGAGTTCTTTGCCGCCGCGTATCGCATCAAGGGGCCGGAGCGGCGGAAGCGGTGCGATGAGATGCTGGAGATCGTCGATCTCGATTTCAAGCGCGACGCCTTCGCCAACACGCTCTCCCGCGGGCAGACGCAGCGGCTGGGGCTGGCCCGCGTGCTGATCCACAACCCGCAGGTGCTGCTGTTGGATGAGCCGCTCAGCGGGCTTGATCCGCGGGCGCGGATCGAGATGCGGAACCTGCTTCGGCGGCTGGGGCAGATGGGGAAGACGATCATCGTCTCCAGCCATATCCTGCCCGAGCTGGCCGACATCTGCAACAAGATCGGCATCATCGACCGCGGCGTGATGCAGCACAGCGCCGCGGTGGCCGACGTGATGCGGCAAGTGCGGCAGTACACGATCCTCCACGTCGCGGTGAAAGACGACCTGGCGGCCGCCGCCCGCGTCCTGGAGGAGCATCCGGCGGTGGACCGCGTCGAGACGAACGCCAAGGTGATCAAAGTCACCCTCAAGCCCGAGGCGGACGACTACAGCGAGCTTCCCACGCTGCTCGTGGAGCGCGGCCACAAGATCACCCTCTTCCGCGAAGAAGAACTCAGCCTGGAAGCTGCGTTCATGGCGCTCACCAAGGGGATGGGGGCGAAGACATAGTCAAACACAGCGCTTGAGAAATAGCCGGAGGCTAACAGCCTCCGGAGGCCCGCGATCCAATCAGACTTTCCCCAGCGCCTTCTCAAACGCGTCAAAGGGCGGCTGCGAGAAGAGAACGAACCGCACCAGTTGAACCGAGCTGGGGGCTTCCAAGAATTCGCGCACCACGCCAAGGGCGATCGGCGCCGCTTCCTCGATCGGGAAACGATAGGCGCCGGTCGAGATGGCGGGGAAGGCGATGCTGCGGCAATCGTGCTCGGCCGCGGCTTGCAGGGAGTTCCGGTGAACCTGGCGGAGCTGCTCGCGGGCCTTCTCCGCCGAACGGTCGTTGTAGACGGGACCGACCGCGTGGATGACGTAGCGGGCCTTGAGGTTTCCTCCGCCGGTGACGCGACATTCGCCCGTAGGGCAGCGGCGGCCGGGCTCGTACTGCGGCAGCTTGAGACACTCTTCGAGCAGCGAGGGTCCGGCGGCGCGGTGAATAGCGCCGTCCACGCCTCCGCCTCCTTCAAGCGTGGTGTTGGCGGCGTTGACGATGGCGTCCACGTCCTGCTCGACGATGTTCCCCACCAAGAGCTCAATCCGGCCGTGGGCGAAGTCGCGGGACGCGTTCATTCTTCGATCTCCAGTCGCGCGGAATGGATGGCGCCGCCGGGCAGCTCGATGGTCAGTGATACCTCGGTGGTGTGTCGAAGGCGATCCGTCACCTCGATGCGAAGCCGCTCGTCATCCTGGAGCGCCGCGTCGAGCGGTCGCTCATTGAGCAGCACTTCGCCCAAGACATTCGCCGCTTCGAGCACCAGCCACACTCGCGCGCGGCCCTCAAGTCCCGTCGGCCGATGAAACCGCCGCGTGCAGCGGACCCGACCTTGAAACCCGCGCCCGAGCAGCTCGTCCCAATCAGCCGGCACGTCCGTCCGTCCCGGCGGCGGTGGTTCGCCCGCCGCCGCGTTGTCGGCAAGCGGCACGTAATCCCAGGCGCCGTGGAGACGGATGATGTGCATCGTTGCTGGCTTTTCTTCGCCTCGGCCGATATTCTGGGGTCGCCGCTCATCGTGAGGTCTGCATGCAATCCGGCGACGGGAAACTTCGCTTCATCTTATTCGGGATTTACCTGCTGTTGTACGGCGGGTTTGTGCTGCTCAACGCCTTCTCTCCCGAGACCATGGAGCAGACGCCGCTGGCCGGCGTGAACCTGGCCATCTGGTACGGCTTCGGGCTGATCCTGGCGGCCATCGTGCTGGCCCTCATCTACGGCTGGTGGGGCGCACCCGAAAGGACGAACGAAAAAGGAGGCGGCTCCGACCCTGACTCCTGACTCCTGACTCCTGACTCCTGACCCCTGACCCCTGACTCCTGACCCCTGACCCCTGACTCCTGACTCCTGACTCCTGACTCCTGACCCCTGACTCCTGACTCCTGATTCCTGACTCCTGACCCCTGACCCCTGACTCCTGACTCCTGACTCCTGACCCCTGACCCCTGACCCTGACTCCTGACTCCTGACTCCTGACTCCTGACTCCTGACCCCTGACCCCTGACCCCTGACCCCTGACCCCTGACTCCTGGCTCCTGAGCTTGCGCTTCCGCGCGGGGCAAGCCCCGCCGCTTACCGTGGGGCGTCGCCTGCTCGTCCGCCGCTTCCGACTCCTGACTCCTGACCCCTGACCCCTGACCCCTGACCCTTGATCCACGAAGCCTCCATCCTCGCCATCGCCGTCTTCGCGGTGTTCGTCGCCGTCACGCTCGGGCTGAGCTTCTACCTGGGGAGCAAGGCCAAGTCGTCGGCCGGCTACTTCGCGGCTCACGGGCAGATTCCCTGGTTCGTGAACGGGATCGCCTTCGCGGGCGATTACCTCTCGGCCGCCTCGTTCCTGGGCATCTGCGGGATGATCGCCTTCTACGGGTACGACGGCTTTCTCTACTCGGTCGGCTACCTGGCCGGTTGGATCGTGGCGTTGTTCGTGGTGGCCGAGCCGATGAAGCGACTGGGGAAGTTCACGTTCGCCGACGCCCTCAACTCGCAATTTCAGTCGCGCGGCATTCAGTTCGCCGCGGGCGTGAGCACGCTGGCGGTGAGCGTGTTCTACCTGATCCCGCAGATGGTCGGCGCCGGCGTGCTGATCCGGCCGCTGCTGGGACTGCCGCATTGGGCGGGAGTGGGACTGGTGGGGGCAACGGTGATCACGATCGTGGTGACCGCCGGAATGGTCTCCACAACCTGGGTGCAATTTCTTAAAGGCTCGCTGCTGGTGGTGTTCAGCACGCTGCTGGCGGCGATGATTCTGGTTCGCGGGTTCGAGGTCCGCGAAGGCGGCCTCGACGGGTACGGGTTCCGCACGCTCGGCCCTTTCCCGCAGGAGTCGCTGACGGCGGAGCTGGCGCAGTCGCCCGCACTGGCGGATGCGGAGATCGTCGAGCCGGAAGGGGGATGGGCGGAGGCTCCCTTCATCCGCACCCGCGACGAAGACACCGGCGTGGCGACGGTGTGGAGCATCGACGAGCAGGAGTCCGGCGCCGTGGTGCTTCGCGAGGCGCAGACGGTGACCGAAACCGACGACGGCCGCGTGCTCGTGAACGGCGAGCCGCTGGGAAGAAAGAAAGGAGAGCCGGAGCTGCACCCGGTGGGCCGCATCAGCGAGCTTCCCGGCGGGAAACAGGAGACCGGGCCGCTGGGACCGCTGTCGTTCTTCAGCACGCTGCAGGAGAGCGAGGTCGTGCTGTGGGAGAGCCGCATCGTCTCCGGTCCGGCGGGAACCACCACCGTTTATTATCAGCGGCACACATCGGGAAGCCGCGTGCTGCGCCCCGGGGAGCATCCGTCGTTTCGCAGCCTTCGCGGCGACAAGCTGTTCGACAAGCTCAACTTCCTCTCGCTGATGCTGGCGCTGTTCTGCGGCACAGCCTCGCTGCCGCACATCTTGATTCGCTACTACACCGTGAAAGACGCGGTGAGCGCCCGCAAGAGCACGATCGTGGGGATCGCCAGCATCGGGTTCTTTTACATCCTCACGCTCTACCTGGGCCTGGGCGCCATGACCAGCGGCGCCCTGGACGTGACCGACAGCAACATGGCGGCCCCGCTGTTGGCCCTGAGCATGAGCGAGTGGCTCTTCGCCGTCATCTCCGCCATCGCCTTCACCACGGTGCTGGGGACCGTGAGCGGGCTGATCCTCGCCTCCGCCGGCGCCGTGGCGCACGATCTCTGTAAGGGCGCGCTCGGCATGGAGATGACCGATCACGAGCAGGTGCGGATTGCGAAGATCGCCTCCGTCGGCGTGGGGGTGGTGGCGATGGTGCTGGGCGTCGTGTTCCAAAAGCTGAACGTGAGCTACCTGGTGGGCTGGGCCTTCAGCGTCGCCGCCTCGGCCAACCTTCCCGCGCTGGTGATGCTGCTCTTCTGGAAAGGGACGACGCGGCAAGGCATCATCGCCGCGGTGGTGGTGGGGATGACCAGCTCGCTGGCCTGGATCCTCTTGAGCGGCGATACGTATTCCAAAGTCTACGGCCTCCCCGCCGCCGACGCCCCCATGCCCTTCAGCCAGCCGGGGATCGTCACCATCCCGCTCGGCTTCTTGACGCTGATCGCCGTCTCCCTCGCCACCCGCCGCCGCGACGCCACGGGCGAAGGCGTTGGCGAGTGAGTCGCACCGGGATATGCTACAGGAATGGAGTGTGCCACTCGCAAGGTCACGGAACTCTCTGCGGAAGAACGGCGTGTCTATGAAGCCGCGCTGGGAACTGTCCTGCGCGACGATCAACAGGTGACGCTTCAAGTCGCAGCCGCAGAGCAATCACCCGCCGCAGGCATCCTGCCGCCCTGGTGCAACGTTTACGCGGGCATGTCCGACGAGGAAATCGAGCAACTTGAGGCGGTGATCCTCGATCGGGCCGTGATTTCGCGGGACTGACCGTTGAAAATTGGCGGACTGCGTGATCCTCCAGGTTGGCCGTTGCTGACGTGACCTGCTGAGGGCCGCTAGATTGCTTCGCCGCCGCGTTCGCCGGTGCGGATGCGGATGCAGTCTTCCAGCGGCAATATGAAGATCTTGCCGTCGCCGACTTCCCCCTTGGGGCCGGTGCGGGCGCCTTTGATGATCGCCTCGATCGTCGGCTCGACGAACTCCTCGTTCACCGCAATCTGAAGCTGCACCTTGCGCAAGAGGTTCACCGTGAACTCGTGGCCGCGGTAGACCTCGGTGTGCCCCTTTTGCCGGCCGAAACCTTGGCAGTCCATCACGGTCAGACGGAAGACTTCCACCTCGGTGAGCGCAGACTTGACCGCCTCCAAGCGGCTGGGCTGAATAATCGCGATGATGAGTTTCATGGAATGTGCAAGAGCGAGTGAAGAACCGCAGCGTCTCAATTAATGTATGCCTGAGGGAGGGCCGCAACAAGTGACAATGTAGGTCACTCGCTCCGCGAGTGACCAACCGCTTGCGACAGCAAGCGGCCGCGAGTCTCATCCGGCGTCGTCGAGCCTTTGGTTCCTCGCGGAGCGAGTAACGCTGTCTAAAAACGCCCCGACCTGGACAGGTGAGGCGGACACCTGCCCAGGTCTTTGATGGGGCATCCTTCTGGCCCAGGCAAGAGCCGAAGTGCTCAGGTTGTCGTGAGTAGCGGTCCCTTACGTGCTCGGCACGGCCTCGACTGCTTTCTTCTGCGAGGGCGCCGGATGGCCGAGCATCGATCCGCCGACCGGATGGATGCCGCCCAGCGTGTCGGGCGAGTAGGCATGCATGCCGTGCTCGCCGAGGTCGAGGCCTTCGATCTCCTCTTCGGCCGAGACCCGCAACATGCCGACCAGGCGAAGCGCCCAGAAGACGGCGAACATCGTTACGAACGCCCAGCCGCAGATGATCAGCGTGCCGTAGAGCTGGACCATAAAGTTCTTTTCGGCGCCGAAGATGCCGGTCGCCAAGCCGCCCCACACGCCGCACAAGCCGTGCACCGGCCAGGCGCCCACCGGATCGTCGATCCGAAGTTTATCGAGGAGCATGACGCCGGCCACCACCAGCACGCCCGCCACGCCGCCGATGATCACCGACTCGACGTTGGTGACGCAGTCGCAGTTGGCCGTGATTCCGACCAGCCCGGCCAAGGCGCCGTTGAGCGCCATCGTCAAGTCCGGCTTCTTGAACATCGCCCAGGCAACCAGCATCGCGATCACGGCGCCGGCCGCGGCCGAGAGCGTCGTGTTCACGGCGATCAGCACGGTGGCGTTGGTGTCGGCCTCCGAGGCGAACGCCAACTGGCTGCCGGGATTGAACCCGTACCAGCCCACCCACAGCACGAACACGCCCAAGGCGGCGAAGGTCAGGTTATGACCGGGCATAGGGACCGACTTGCCGTTCACAAATCGGCCGATCCGCGGCCCCAGCACCAGGGCGCCGGCCAGTCCGGCGAAGCCGCCCACGGCGTGAACGACGATTGAGCCGGCGAAGTCATGAAAGCCCCACTGATAAAGGGCACCCTCACCCCATTGCCACATCCCGCTCACCGGGTAGATGAACGCGGTCAGGATGGCGCTGTACACCAGGTAGGCGCCGAACTTCATGCGTCCGGCCACGGCGCCGGAGACGATCGTCGCGGCGGTCGCGGCGAAGGCCACCTGGAACAGGAAGTCCACCTGCGGGTGCAAGGCGCCCGGCTCCAGCGCCGGCGCCTCGCTGGAGACGAACAACTCCGGGATGCGGAACCAGCCCCCCATC
>JAHWKS010000903.1 GCA_019347795.1 Planctomycetota bacterium
GACGTGCTGGCGGCGGTCGCCGAGGTTCTCGCGGAGCATCCGCGCGTGGAGCGGGTCTTTTATCCGGGCCTCGCAAGCCATCCCTACCACGAGACCGCCAAAGCTACGATGCGGGGCTTCGGCGGGCTGGTGACGTTCCTGGTGAAGGACGCCGACTGGCGGGCCACGGCCGACGTCGTCGATGCGGTAACGATTCCGCGGATCGGGCCGAGCTTGGGCGGCGTGGAGTCGCTCATCGAGCAGCCGCTGGTGATGAGCTACTACGAGTGCACGCCCGAGGACCGGCGCCGCTTCGGCATTCCCGACAACATGATCCGCCTCTCCTGCGGCATCGAGAACACGGAGGACCTGATCGCCGACCTTCAGCAAGCCCTGGAGCGATAGCCGGCCATGCACTTTCGCACGCGGGCGATCCACGTCGGCAATGAGCGCGATCCGCAAACCGGCGCCGTCGTGCCGCCGATCCACCTGGCCACTACCTACGTTCAGCCCGGCGCCGGCGATTGGGGCGAGTACGATTATTCGCGGTCGGGCAATCCCACCCGCAAGGCGTTTGAGCGGACCCTGGCGTCGCTCGAGGGGGGCGTCGGCGCTCTCGCCTTCGCCTCGGGGATGGCGGCCACGCACTGCGCCACGATGCTCCTGAACGCGGGCGATCACCTCGTGGCCGGGGCCGACATCTACGGCGGGACGTATCGCCTCTTGCACAAGATCGTCAACCGGGCGGGGGTCGAAGTGTCGCTGGCCGACTCCAGCAATCCCGAGAAGCTGAAAGCGGCGATGCGGCCGAACACGCGAATGCTGTGGATCGAGAGTCCCGGCAACCCGCTGATGTCGATCACCGACATCGCCGCCTGCGCCGAGATCGCCCGGCGCCGCGGAGTCTTGCTCGCGGTCGATAGCACGTTCGCCACGCCGGTGCTCACGCGGCCGTTGGAGTTAGGGGCGGACATCGTGATGCACTCCGTCACGAAATATCTTGCCGGCCACAGCGACGCCTTGGGCGGGGCGCTGGTGGTGCGCGATCAGAAGCTGCTCGACCAGTTGTATTTTGTGCAGAACGCCACCGGCGGCGTGCTGGGGCCTTTCGAGGCATTCCTCGCCAGCCGCGGACTGAAGACGCTGGAGCTGCGCATTCGCGAGCAGTGCCGCACCGCACAGCGATTGGCGGAGTTTCTTCTTAATGATCCGCGCGTGAGTCGCGTTCTGTATCCCGGTCTGAAAAATCACCCGGGACACGACATTGCCGCCCGGCAGATGGACGGCGCCTTCGGGGCGATGCTCACCTTCGAGGTGGCCGGCGATTTCGCCAAGGCGAAGCGGGTGGCCGAGGCGACGCGGCTGTTCCAGTTGGCGGTGAGTCTGGGGGCCGTGGAGTCGCTGATCGAGCAGCCGGCCTCGATGTCGCACGCCAGCTACGACCCCGCCGCCCGCGCCGCCCATGGCATCACCGACGCCCTGATCCGCCTGTCCGTGGGTTTGGAAGCGCATGAAGATCTGCGCGATGATTTGAATCAAGCGCTGGATGCATGAGTTACGATTCTTCGGCCGGCTTCAGCCGGCCGTGGTGCATCTGGTGTCGCAACATGGTACGATGGCGGCTGTCATCAAAGCAGTCAAAGTCTCTCTACCCCAACCGACCCACACCATGGCCACGCCTGACGATCTCTATCGTGAGCACGAGAAGCTCAAGACCGAAGGAAAGTACGAAGAAGCGGTCGCCAAGCTTGAGGAAGCCCTCCAGCAAGACGCCGACTTCGTGGACGCGCACCTGGCGTTGGCGGTGCTGTTGCAGAAGATCGGCCGGCATGAAGAGGGGGTGCAGCACGGCGAGCGGGCCTGCCAGATCGACCCCAACGAGCCGTTCAACTTCACCGCCCTCAGCGTCACCTACCAGCGCGCCTGGCAAGCGACCCAGGACCAGATCTACATCCGGAAGGCCGAAGACGCCAAAGCCCAAGCCGACATGCTCGAAATGCGGCGGTAGTTGGAGTCCACGCTTCAGCGTGTTCGGAGTCAACAGCAAATGCTGTACAAGACAGCCTGAAGGCTGGACTCCAACTACGCGAACGCCTCGCGCAACTGCTCGATGTACTTCGGGCACTCTTCGCGCGGGTCGCCGCCTTCTTCGTATTCCAGGACGACGTAACCCCGGTAGCCGGCCTCGCGCAGGATGTTCGCCACACGCTCGAAGTCGGCCGGCTGCTTCTTCCTGTCGGGGCCGGACACCACCACCTTCACCTGAACGTTGATCGCGTGCGGGGCGACCGCGGCCAGCTCTTCATAGATGCGGTCGCTGTGGAAGTTGCCGGTGTCGAGATTCACGCCGAAGTGCGGGCTGTCCACGTCGCGCACGATCGCCATCAGTCCTTCGGCGCTGCTGGTGGGGCCGCCGTGGTTCTCCAGCGCGAGCTTCACCCCGTGCCGGCCGGCGTACTCGCAGCATTCCTTGATGCCCGCCACGATCAGCTTGTGCGCCTCCTCCGGCGATTGCCCCTTCTGCACGTGTCCGGCGAAGATGCGGATTACCGGCGCCCCCATCGTCTTGGCGTGATCGACCCAAGCTTTGACATGGGCGAGTTGTTGCGCCCGCTTCTCGCCGGGCGGATGGGCGAAGTCGTTCCCTACGGCGGTCCCGGAGACTTCCAGGCCCAGCTTTTCACACTGCTCCTTGCGGGCGACGAGGTA